>NZ_CP068023.1:3817500-3880000 GCF_016695175.1 Pseudoalteromonas sp. GCY | reverse complement strand
CGTACAAGCAGTAGGAGCCTACTTGTTGGGTGACTGCGTACCTTTTGTATAATGGGTCAGCGACTTATATTCTGTAGCGAGGTTAACCATTTAGGGGAGCCGTAGCGAAAGCGAGTCTTAACTGGGCGCTTAAGTTGCAGGGTATAGACCCGAAACCCGGTGATCTAGCCATGGGCAGGTTGAAGGTTGAGTAACATCAACTGGAGGACCGAACCCACTAACGTTGAAAAGTTAGGGGATGACCTGTGGCTAGGAGTGAAAGGCTAATCAAACCGGGAGATAGCTGGTTCTCCCCGAAATCTATTTAGGTAGAGCCTCGGACGAATACTTACGGGGGTAGAGCACTGTTAAGGCTAGGGGGTCATCCCGACTTACCAACCCTTTGCAAACTCCGAATACCGTAAAGTAATATCCGGGAGACACACGGCGGGTGCTAACGTCCGTCGTGGAGAGGGAAACAACCCAGACCGTCAGCTAAGGTCCCAAAGTGTATGTTAAGTGGGAAACGATGTGGGAAGGCTAAAACAGCTAGGAGGTTGGCTTAGAAGCAGCCACCCTTTAAAGAAAGCGTAATAGCTCACTAGTCGAGTCGGCCTGCGCGGAAGATGTAACGGGGCTAAACATACCACCGAAGCTACGGCTGCGAACTTAGTTCGCGGGGTAGGGGAGCGTTCTGTAAGTGGCTGAAGGTGTGCCGGGAGGCATGCTGGACATATCAGAAGTGCGAATGCTGACATGAGTAACGACAAGAGGAGTGAAAAACTCCTCCGCCGGAAGACCAAGGGTTCCTATCCCATGTTAATCAGGGTAGGGTGAGTCGACCCCTAAGGCGAGGCTGAAGAGCGTAGTCGATGGGAAACGGGTTAATATTCCCGTACTCGGTATGAATGCGATGGGGGGACGGAGCAGGCTAGGCAAGCATGGCGTTGGTTGTCCATGTGAAAGGCTGTAGGCTGGTGACTTAGGAAAATCCGGGTTGCCAAGGCTGAGAGTCGAGACGAGCCACTAAGGTGGTGAAGTTGTTGATGCCCTACTTCCAGGAAAAGCCTCTAAGCTTCAGTTCATACTGAATCGTACCCTAAACCGACACAGGTGGTCAGGTAGAGAATACTAAGGCGCTTGAGAGAACTCGGGTGAAGGAACTAGGCAAAATTGTACCGTAACTTCGGGAGAAGGTACGCTCTTGTTTGTGAAGGACTTGCTCTGTAAGCAAACGAGAGCCGCAGTGACCAGGTGGCTGGGACTGTTTATTAAAAACACAGCACTGTGCAAAATCGTAAGATGACGTATACGGTGTGACACCTGCCCGGTGCCGGAAGGTTAATTGATGGGGTTAGCTTAGGCGAAGCTCTTGATCGAAGCCCCGGTAAACGGCGGCCGTAACTATAACGGTCCTAAGGTAGCGAAATTCCTTGTCGGGTAAGTTCCGACCTGCACGAATGGTGTAACCATGGCCACGCTGTCTCCACCCGAGACTCAGTGAAATTGAAATCGCAGTGAAGATGCTGTGTACCCGCGGCTAGACGGAAAGACCCCGTGAACCTTTACTACAGCTTGGCACTGAACATTGACCCTACATGTGTAGGATAGGTGGGAGGCTTTGAAGCAGAGACGCTAGTTTCTGTGGAGCCGACCTTGAAATACCACCCTTGTAGTGTTGATGTTCTAACTTAGGCCCCTGAATCGGGGTTGAGGACAGTGCCTGGTGGGTAGTTTGACTGGGGCGGTCTCCTCCCAAAGAGTAACGGAGGAGCACGAAGGTTTGCTAAGTACGGTCGGACATCGTACGGTTAGTGTAATGGTAGAAGCAAGCTTAACTGCGAGACAGACACGTCGAGCAGGTACGAAAGTAGGTCATAGTGATCCGGTGGTTCTGAATGGAAGGGCCATCGCTCAACGGATAAAAGGTACTCCGGGGATAACAGGCTGATACCGCCCAAGAGTTCATATCGACGGCGGTGTTTGGCACCTCGATGTCGGCTCATCACATCCTGGGGCTGAAGTCGGTCCCAAGGGTATGGCTGTTCGCCATTTAAAGTGGTACGCGAGCTGGGTTTAGAACGTCGTGAGACAGTTCGGTCCCTATCTGCCGTGGGCGTTTGAGAATTGAGAGGGGCTGCTCCTAGTACGAGAGGACCGGAGTGGACGAACCGCTGGTGTTCGGGTTGTGATGCCAATTGCATTGCCCGGTAGCTACGTTCGGAACTGATAACCGCTGAAAGCATCTAAGCGGGAAGCAGGCCTCGAGATGAGTTCTCACTTTGACTTAGAGTCAACTGAAGGGCCGTTGAAGACTACAACGTTGATAGGCGAGATGTGGAAGTGCTGTGAGGCATTAAGCTAACTCGTACTAATTACCCGTGAGGCTTAACCATACAACGCCAAAGTGGTTTATAAGCGACAGAAGTTAATAGACTAAAGTAGACAAAAGAATTTAATAAGCTTTTTCCGGATTTACATTGATGAGGGAGACTTCATTGATGAACAGAATTTCCTGGTGACTATAGCGTTTTGGACCCACCTGACCCCATGCCGAACTCAGAAGTGAAACAAAACAGCGTCGATGATAGTGTGGATTACCCATGTGAAAGTAGAACATCGCCAGGGCCAAATAAGAGAAACCCGTTGCAGCAATGCGACGGGTTTTTTGCTGTTTGTGATTTAAAAACCTCGCGAGGTAAACTCGCTCCCACTCCCACCACAGTATCAGCACAGTACAACACGGTAGGAGATGGTTTACCCGCTGATGGGTTGCAATGAAGTTCCAGCAAAAAAACATGTACATCAAAACCCGTTTCAGCAATGTGATGGTTTTTTTGCTGTTTGGGATATAGAAAATCTCGCGAGGTAAACTCGCTCCCACCACCGTATCAGCATAGTGCAACATGGTGGGAGGCGGTTTATCAGCCCTAAATCTTAATAATCTATTTCTTATTGCATAGAGTCGCAGGTTGTGCTCTGAGGCACGGACTTCGCTTCTTGTTTAATACTGCTTAATTAATGCTATCAGCAAATACACTTAAAATATGTCGAATAAAGAAACATTTGCGATTTTTTTTGAGCTGTATATACTTACAGTAAATAAACCACTGTATGGAACACCAGTTAATGCGTCCTCTAACAAAACGACAAGAACAAATCTTTGAATTAATAAAAGTATTCATAAAAGATACTGGCATGCCTCCAACTCGTGCTGAAATAGCTGATGCTTTGGGTTTTAAGAGTGCAAATGCAGCGGAAGAACATCTTAAGGCGCTTGCGAAAAAGGGAGTTATTGAAATGGTCCCTGGTGCAAGCCGTGGGATTCGACTTGTAGAGGATGAATCAGAGCAACTTGGTTTACCTATTATCGGCCGTGTTGCTGCTGGTGAGCCTATTCTGGCAGAGCAACATGTAGAAAGTCACTGTAATGTAGATGCGAGCTTTTTTAAACCTAATGCTGATTACCTTTTGAGAGTTAATGGTATGAGCATGAAGGATATTGGCATTATGGATGGTGATCTGCTAGCGGTTCACAGCACTCAGGTGGCTGAAAATGGCCAAGTGATAGTAGCTCGTGTAGAAGAGGACGTGACTGTTAAACGCTTTGAAAAGAAAGGAAAGAAAGTTTTGTTGCATGCTGAGAATGAAGAGTTTAAAGCGATTGAAGTGGATCTAGAGCATCAAAATTTCTCCATTGAAGGGTTAGCTGTAGGTGTGATTAGAAGCGCTGACTGGATGTAGTTTATGAGAGCGAGCGTAGCGTTAAATATAAAGTTGCGCTTGCTTTAACTATATTTTGTTTAGAAAGTAATAATTAACTTTTCTAACTGTGTGAAAGTAAGATGATTATAGTGACTTTAATCATTTAGTAATATTTTTAGTTTTCTGATCTTTATACACTATTTTTCATCATTCTTCGTTTTACCTTCTATAATCCCTGTTTTGATTCTAAAGTCAGTCTTCTCAAAAATCTTGCAATTTGTTTGTTTTTTGACTAATTGGTTAATAGTCGTGCAGTAAGTCTATGTACAAATAGACAATATGACAGTCATCCAATAATAACAAAAGATAACTACGAGTTGTCTTGAAGGAGACGTCAAATGAAAATTTGTCGATTAGTTGTAGCATTCATCGCAGTGCTAATCGCCATGCCCTCACTTGCTAACAGCGCTTACAATATGAGGCAAGGCGTTACAGACATTAGTCATCAAGTGTATGAGCTTCACATGACCATATTTCTAATATGTTGCGTCATTGGAGTGATTGTATTTGGGATTATGTTTTGGGCGCTTATAAAACACAGAAAGTCAAAAGGCGTTGTTGCAGCGCAATTTCATGAAAGCACCAAAGTGGAAATACTTTGGACTGCTATTCCCTTCCTGATACTCATTGGTATGGCAATACCAGCTACAAAAACGCTTATTGCTATGGAAGATACGAGTAAAGCTGATCTGACCATTAAGGTCACAGGCTCTCAGTGGAAATGGCACTATGAGTACATGGGGCATGATGTTGAGTTCTATTCTTTACTCTCTACTCCGAAAGATGAAATTAGTGACCTTAAAGAAAAAAATGAAAATTACCTGCTTGAAGTCGATAAGCATTTAGTCATTCCCACCGATAGGAAAGTTCGCTTTTTGATGACCTCAGATGATGTCATCCATTCTTGGTGGGTGCCCGATTTTGCGGTGAAGAAGGATGCCAATCCGGGCTTTATAAATGAGGCATGGACTAAGGTAAACGATGAGGGAATTTATAGGGGGCAGTGTGCGGAATTATGTGGCAAAGATCACGGCTTTATGCCAGTCGTCGTCGAGGCTGTAAGTCCTGATAAATTTGATAGTTGGCTCAACTATGCTAAAGCCGAAAAAGCAAAGGCAGAAGCCGAGTCACAAGCAGTTGCCCAACAAACTCTTTCGAAACAAGAGTTAATGGAGGTCGGTGAACAAACTTACATGGCTTATTGTGCAGCTTGCCATCAACCTACGGGGCTTGGGCTACCAGGTGTCTTCCCTGCAATGAAAGGGAGTAAAGTCGTCACTGGAGATATTAAAGATCATATAGATATTTTGCTTTTAGGTCGTCCAGGAACTGCGATGCAATCTTTTGCAAAGCAATTAACAATCAAGCAGATCGCGGGGGTGATTACCTATAAAAGAAATAGCTGGGGTAATGACACAGGCGATGTTATTCAGCCAAGCCAAATACAGCGTGAGATAGATGCATTAGAGGAGAGTAAGTAATGAGTGCCATCGTAGAAGAACATTCACACCATACGGCTCCCAAAGGCTTAAAGCGCTGGCTGTTTACCACTAATCATAAAGACATTGGAACACTGTATTTATTGTTCTCACTAACCATGTTTTTAATTGGCGGTGCTATGGCGATGGTGATCCGAGCCGAGCTTTTCCAGCCTGGGTTACAGCTTGTAGATCCGCATTTTTTTAATCAAATGACGACAGTGCATGGACTAATAATGGTATTTGGCGCAGTAATGCCCGCATTTACTGGTCTTGCCAACTGGATGATCCCAATGATGATTGGTGCTCCTGATATGGCGCTACCGAGAATGAATAATTGGAGTTTTTGGATACTACCCTTTGCATTTGCAATTTTACTGATGTCATTATTTTTAGAAGGCGGTGGGCCTGCTTTCGGTTGGACTTTTTATGCGCCACTATCTACAACGTACAGCAATGACAATACCGCATTTTTTGTGTTTGCGATCCATATAATGGGCATTAGCTCTATTATGGGTGCTATCAACGTTATCGTGACCATAGTCAATCTTAGAGCTCCAGGTATGACATGGATGAAGTTGCCTTTATTTGTCTGGACTTGGCTGATAACTGCATTTCTTCTGATTGCTGTTATGCCTGTACTCGCTGGCGCTGTGACTATGGTATTGACCGACAAGTTCTTTGGAACGAGCTTTTTTGATGCAGCAGGTGGTGGTGATCCAGTTATGTTCCAGCATATATTCTGGTTCTTTGGCCATCCTGAAGTGTATATCATGATATTACCTGCTTTCGGCATAATCTCTACGATAGTACCGACATTTTCAAGAAAGAAACTGTTTGGCTACGCATCAATGGTTTATGCAACCGCTTCAATTGCACTGCTGTCGTTCGTCGTTTGGGCTCACCATATGTTTACAACCGGCATGCCTTTAGCTGCCGAGTTGTTTTTTATGTATGCAACTATGCTCATTTCAGTGCCTACTGGCGTTAAGGTTTTCAACTGGGTGGCTACAATGTGGCGAGGTGCCATTAGTTTTGAAGTGCCGATGCTTTTTGCCATTGCATTTATCGTACTTTTCACAATTGGTGGATTTTCCGGCTTGATGTTAGCGATTACACCCGCAGATTTCCAATATCACGATACCTACTTCGTTGTCGCGCATTTCCATTACGTGTTGGTCACAGGAGCTGTGTTTTCAATAATGGCCGCTGCATATTATTGGTTACCAAAGTGGACGGGGCACATGTTTGATATTAGATTGGCTAAATTTCACTTTTGGCTCTCCTTGGTTAGTGTGAACGTATTGTTCTTCCCAATGCACTTTGTTGGTCTTGCTGGCATGCCAAGGCGGATCCCTGATTATGCTCTACAGTTCGCTGATTTCAACGCGATCATTAGTATTGGAGGATTTGCTTTTGGTCTTTCTCAACTGTTGTTTGTTGCAGTAGTTTATAAATGTATAAAAGGTGGAGAACAGGCCCCTGGGAAAGTCTGGGATGGGGCAGAAGGATTAGAGTGGCAAATACCATCTCCTGCTCCTTATCATACCTTTTCAACGCCACCGGAGATTAAGTAATGCAACATGGACGCCTGCTTAAGAAGCTTATTTTGTTGACGCTAGGCATGTTTGCTTTTGCCTTTGCGCTGGTTCCTCTATACGACGTTTTTTGTGATGTCACAGGTCTAAATGGTAAGCCATCCATGGAAATCGCAAAGCAGAGCGAGTCAATTGCACAAAGTCGACAAGTAGATGTGAGCTTCACAACGCATAGTCAAAGCCAGGCGCCATTTAAGGTCGATGCAGTCGAGCATTCGGTTAGGGTTACACCAGGTAAGCTAACCGATGTCAAATTTATTGCAAAAAACTTGAGTGATAGTGAGCGTGTGTTGCAAGCGATCCCTTCAGTGTCCCCAGGGAAAGCTGCAAAGTATTTACACAAAATGGCCTGCTTTTGTTTTGATCAGCAACCAATGAAAGGCAAAGAAGAAGTTGAGTTTGTCTTGAGGTTCTATGTAGATACGGAGCTCCCAAGTGATGTTGAGGAACTCACGCTTTCATATACGTTGTTTGATATTACAGAACGAGTTAGCAAACAAGACAGTGATGGACTGAATATGCTAGCCGCTCTAGAGGAGTTCAAATATGAACCATGAACAAGAAAAATATTACGTGCCTGAGCAAAGTCCATGGCCAATCGTCGGGGCTTTTGCACTTTTCTTTATCGCTGTTGGCGCTGGCCTAACGATTATTCAACTTAAATCAAACAGTAATAGCGGAGTAATGCTACTGCTCGTGGGTATTGCTGTGCTGATCTATATGATTTTTGGTTGGTTCAGGAATGTGATCCAAGAATCTCAAACTGGACTATATTCGGCCCAAATGGATCGTTCGTTCAAGCAAGGAATGGGATGGTTTATCTTTTCCGAGGTTATGTTTTTTGCTGCTTTTTTTGGTGCACTTTTTTATGCACGAATGATAGCTGTGCCGTGGTTAGGCGGTGCAAGTAATAACGCCAGCACCAACGAGGTTTTATGGCCTCAATTTGAAGCTGTATGGCCATTGCTCACAACTCCAGATGGAACTGTCACTCAAGCAATGGGTTGGCAGGGACTTCCGCTGATCAATACGATTATTCTATTAGCATCATCAGTAACTCTTAGCTTTGCTCATGTAGCTTTAGAAAAAGAGCAACGGGCGAAAGTGAAGGCGTTCTTAGGATTAACAGTAGTACTTGGCGTCGCATTCTTAACCTTGCAAGTGGAAGAGTATATTCACGCTTATCAAGATCTAGGGTTAACTCTCCAGTCGGGGGTTTACGGTAATACATTCTTTCTACTGACAGGATTTCATGGCTTTCATGTCACACTTGGCGCGATCATTCTTTTTGTTATATGGATCAGGGTGTTGAAGGGGCACTTTACCGCTAAGAACCACTTTGCTTTTCAAGCTGGGGCTTGGTATTGGCATTTTGTTGATGTTGTTTGGTTGTGCCTGTTTGTATTTGTTTATGTGTTGTAACAACGGGTGAAGAGTGTAGTTTTATAAAGCCAAATTGAGCAGCAAGGCAGATTAGAAGTACGACAGCTATTGATGCATAAACTCTTTGTTGCAATAGCCTCGCCATCGACTCTTGTTGCTCTGACTTGAGCATGACTAGCATAGCTCTAAATAGATTTAGAAAAACGAGTAGTAGCAATACAACAATAATAATTTTAATCATAAGGGGTGTCCGATGGATTTAGGTGCACTTTTTAAAGGTAGATCAAAACCCCCCATATTGGCAGCATTAATCGTTGTTCTCTTATGTGGCTCGCTCTCTTATTGGCAGTGGCAAAGAGCACAACAAAAACATGTGTTGCAGCATAAAATTGAGATTGAAAAATCGCTAGGCGTTGCTAATGAGCAGCAAGTAACATCCCAGCCGCTCACTCAATATGTTAATGCTGAAGTGTCGATTACAGGGAGTTTTGTAGGCGATGCGGTTTGGTATTTAGATAATCAAGTCGTGAAAGGCCGAGTCGGTTTTGATGTAATTGGCATTATTAAAATTTCCGAAACTGATGAGTATCTAGCTGTGAACTTAGGCTTTGTGCCACAGCAGGCTAGTCGCGTACCTACCGTTTACTCTCTTCCAAGTGGTAGTGTCTCTCTACCTGTCTATATCAAATCTGGTGCTAGTAAGCGGTTCACCTTAGCTAAGTCTGCGGCAGAGGAGGCAACAAAACAATCTGTGATCCAGTATATTGATGTTGATTACTTATCTGCGGAGTCAGGTAAACCTCTTTTACCTCTAATTGCCTACATGACTAAAAACAGACTAGCTGGGACTGAGCCCCATTATCAACCGATAGTAATGTCACCGCAAAAACATGAAGCTTATGCTTTGCAGTGGTTGCTTATTGCCTTGGCCGCGGTAGTAATTGGCTGGAAACTTTCAAAAAAGGAGAATAAAAATGTCTAGAAGTGCGGGATGGTTTATAGGGCTGTTCGTATTCCCCTTACTGTTGGCATTTGTTGCCCTGAAGGTCGGCTGGATACCACATAGCACGACTAATCACGGTGAATTTTTAAGTCAGGAGGTTCGCCAATCAGAGCTGGTTTTAGATACTGAGTGGAGTATCGTTTATCAGCGACCAAAGCAGTGTAATAAGCAATGTTCTTTACTACTAGATAGCTTACCTAATTTATATTTAGCGCTGGGGAAAAACCAGCAGAAAGTATCGCTTGTGGTATTACAAGAGCGAAATGAAAAAGGTATTGAGTACGCTACTTCTTTGCCGATATACCTCAACCAGTTAGACGACAACTACCTCTATTTGGTTGATAAAACAGGGTTATTTGTACTTAAGTATGCACCAGTAGCAAGCTTAGAAGAAATGCGAAGTGTACAAAAAGGGCTACTGAGTGATCTGAAAAAATTATTGAACTACTCTCGTTCAAGTTAGGAGGTAAATATGTCCAAGGTAAGAATAAAAATCGCAATATTTGCCTGTTTCGTCGCAATAACTGTAGTGACACTTGGCGCTTTCACACGTTTAAGTGATGCGGGACTTGGGTGTCCAGATTGGCCTGGATGTTACGGCTTCTTAACAGTACCAAATGAGAGTCATGAATTATCTGCTGCTAAAGACAACTTTCCACATTTAGAAGTGGAAGCAGAAAAAGCTTGGATTGAAATGATCCATCGCTATTTTGCCAGCTTCCTTGGATTACTTATTTTGGCACTTGCATGCATAAGGCTGTTCAAAAAGCAAAAAATAGAAAGCCCTAATCGACACTACTACTTACTGCTATTGCTTGTGTTATTTCAAGGGGCGCTTGGGATGTGGACCGTGACGATGAATTTACAGCCAGTCATCGTGATGGGTCATTTACTAGGGGGATTTAGTATTCTAGCATTGCTGGTGTTATTGGTTTTAAGGCTGAAATACACCACTATTACTGCTAGTGTAACTAAGCTTACCTATCGCTTATGTTATGTGGCTCTCGGTGTGTTGATTATACAAATTGCGCTTGGCGGGTGGCTTGCAGCCAATTATGCTGCTCCACATTGTACGGGGCTGCCACTATGTGACAATCTGCAACTCTTCTCTTGGCAGAGCTTATTTACGCTTCCAGAAGCTTCAGCGACTTACGAGTTTGGAGTGTTACCGTTCGAATCTAGAGTATCTATTCACTTTATCCATCGGATATGGGCAGTTATTACCGTTTTAATGCTACTTGCAGCATGCTGGCCATTGCTTAAAGCAAGCCAAAACCGAGTACTCCGACACTCAGCGCTTGTCGTTTTAGCTTTAGTTTCTATACAAGTTTTGGTGGGGGCTGCAATAGTACATTTCCAGTTTCCTCTGTTGTTGACACTATTCCATAACTTCATGGCAGCTATGGTGTTATTAGCAATGGTGAGATTGTGCTTTTTTATCAGCTTGGCGCAAAAAATAGGGGTGAAATATGCTTCAATTAACTAATTTTTCAGAGCTCCAAAAAGCAACTACGCTATTCAAAGCCTACTTTGGCATGTGTAAGTTCAAAGTAGTATGTATGTTGGTGATTACTGCGTGGGTCGGGATGATGTTAGCACCACAAAGTGATAAAACATTATTGGCACAAGTAATGAGTTTGTTTGGCATTGGTTTACTTTCAAGTAGTGCAGCAGCTGTAAATCATATCGTGGATAGAGAAATAGATAAAAAGATGGCACGAACACGAAACCGACCGTTAGCGACAGACTCCGTTTCTGTATCATCAGCTTTAATCTTTGCGACGGGCCTCGCAATTTCCGGTTATGCTCTGTTAACTATTTTCGCCAATCAGTTATGTGCGCTACTCACCTTAGCCGCGCTATTCGGTTATGCCGTGGTTTATACGTTATTGTTAAAGCGCGCAACCCCTCAAAACATAGTAATAGGGGGGTTAGCAGGAGCGATGCCACCTCTGTTAGGTTGGGTCAGTGAGACAGGTCAGCTTGGTGCAGAGCCTTGGTTGTTAGTAATGATCATTTTTGCTTGGACACCTCCCCACTTTTGGGCATTAGCTATTGCTCGTAAACGAGACTACGAAAAAGCCGAAGTCCCCATGTTACCAGTAACGCATGGAAACGAATTTACAAAACTCTGTGTGCTATTTTATACCATCATTTTAACTTTAGTCTGTTTGCTGCCTTACCTGGTGGGAATGTCTGGTTGGATCTATTTGTTGGTCTCTGGCATGGCAAATGTCGCTTTTATTTACAAAGCCACAAAGCTTATGAGAACAAATAGTTTAGAGTATGCTATGAGGGTATTTTATTTCTCTATCTGGCATCTTTTGATAGTGTTCATTGCACTCTTTGTGGATAAAGCATTTATATGAAAAAATTTATCTTAATTATCTCTATGTTAATTCTGTTTGGTTGTGGGCCTGCGCCAGATGTGTCGGAAAAAGTGGTTTGGTACCCTAAGCCTAAGGAAGTTAAAGCGTTTGAATTAAAGGATCAATACGGTGAGGTAGTCTCAAACCAAGACTTTACCGATAAATGGAACTTGCTATTTTTGGGTTACACCAGCTGTCCCGACGTGTGTCCTATGACGCTGTTGAAATTAACTCACGTATATCAATCCGTAAAAAACAAAAGTGACTTACAAGTATGGTTTGTATCGGTCGATCCTAACCGAGATACTGAAGAGAAGCGTTTGGCCTACATCAAGCACTTTGATCCTGATTTTAAAGCGGTATCTGCCGAGCATTCGGCTTTATTTCCTTTTGTGAGAGATCTAGGTTTAATCTACGCAATAAATCAGGAACAGACAGAAGAGTATTATGTTGATCATAGTGCGTCTGTAGCATTAATTAACCCAAAAGGTCAGCTTGAGGCTATTTTCAAACCTACACACACAGCTGGAGCTGTCCCTACAATCGATGACAAACTACTTCTCGCTGACCTAGAGAAGATCATCAATTAGTCTTATATCGACACTGGTCGACTCCAGTGTCGCTGTACTATCTTACCTCTAACGCTTTAATTATTTGCGGATTTTTAATCAATCTTTGTGGCATTTTTACCATCACGGTCTAAGCTAATTTTATTACTCATTTTTACAAGGATAGTCTTCAGCTCATGTTGAAACTTCCACCTGAAATGGCGATTAACCATGTGGAAAGCCTGTACCATCAGATTTTCCAAGACTCTATGGAAACATCAGACATCACGATTGATATTAGTGAAGTGCAAAGAGCCGACACAGCATCTATACAACTGCTCTGTGCCGTGCAGAAACACTTGCTCTCGTTAGAACATAAAATTGTATGGCATGGTGAAAGTGACGCTTTAGCGCAGGCGGTAAATGAGTTGGGATTAACCCATTATTTATTCCATAGTATTGAAAATTAAGAGGTGAATATGAAAAAGATTTTAGCTGTGGATGATTCGGCGTCAATGCGCCAAATGGTTGGCTTTACTTTGAAAAAAGCAGGTTTTGATGTCACGGAAGCCAAAGATGGCAGTGAAGCGCTATCTATTGCCAAGCAACAAGGGTTCGATGCTGTGATCTCTGATGTAAACATGCCTGTAATGGATGGGATCACACTTATTAAAGAGCTGCGCAGCTTACCCAACTATAAGTTCACCCCTTTACTAATGCTGACAACTGAGTCGGGGTTAGATAAAAAAACAGAAGGTAAAGCGGCGGGAGCAACAGGTTGGATAGTGAAGCCATTCAACCCTGAACAACTACTAGCGGTATTGAAAAAAGTCATAAGATAGATACAGAGAGGCGTCGATATGAGTATTGATTTAAGCCAATTTTTTGATGTCTTTTTTGAAGAGAGCTTTGAAGGTCTAGACATAATGGAAGCTGAGCTGCTGAATTTACAGCCAGGCCATGAAGACTCAGAAACGATCAATACTATATTTCGCGCAGCACACAGCATCAAAGGTGGCAGTGGAACATTTGGTTTTACTTCTGTCGCTAACTTCACGCATGTGTTGGAAACCTTACTCGATCAGATCAGGGATGGGCGTCGACAGTTGACCGCTGAACATGTCAATTTGCTGCTCCAATCCGTTGATTGTTTAAGGGCCTTACTAACCGCATTACAAGCCGAAGAAGAGCCAGATCTTTCCAATGCGAATGAGTTGAAAGTTAAATTTGAAGAGATTTTAGGTGGTAAAGAGAGTGTTAACTCAGACACTGCTGATAGCACACCTCAAGGGCAAGAATCTCAAACCTATCAAATAGACTTCAAACCGCTTCCCCATTTGTTTAAAACCGGTAACGAACCGCTTTATATGTTAAGTGAGCTGTCAGAATTGGGGGACTTAGAAACTCATGCGTTTTGTGATGCAATACCTGAAATTGATGACTTCAACCCAGAGGATTGTTACCTAAGTTGGCGGTTATACATAACAACCAGTCATCCCGAGTCGGCGATTAAAGAAGTATTTGAGTGGGTTGAGGATGATGCTGAAATTTCTATTACCTTATGTGGTGGTTTATTTGAAGATGATGTGAGTGTCTCTACAACGCCAGAACCAGAGAGTGGGAAGAAAGAAGCGTCGAGCAACGAGACTCAAAATATTGATGTACCAAAAACACCCTCAGCGACAGCGACAAGGGCGAAGCCAGAGGCTAGCAAGAAATCAGCAGAATCGACTTCGATCCGTGTTGGGATTGATAAAGTTGATTCGCTTATCAATATGGTAGGGGAGTTGGTTATTACCCAAGCTATGTTGACTCAATTGGGCGAGCAAGAACCGACAGAAAATACACTTGCTGCGATGCAAGAAGGCCTCGCTCAATTAGCCCATAATACGCGCGATTTACAAGAAAATGTAATGCGCATCAGGATGTTACCTATTAGTTTTGTCTTCAGCCGATTTCCCCGTTTAGTAAGAGATACGTCGCAGAAGTTGAATAAACAGGTTGAGCTAAAACTGCTAGGAGAGCAAACAGAATTAGATAAAACCGTGATGGAAAAAATTTCCGATCCTATGGTTCATTTAGTAAGAAACTCTTTGGATCACGGCTTAGAAACACCGGAAGACAGAATAAAAGCCGGAAAAGACCCCGTTGGTACGGTGACACTGAATGCTTTCCACCAAGGTGGAAATATTGTGATTGAAATCATGGATGATGGCAGAGGCTTGAATACCGAAAAAATAAAAAGTAAAGCAATTGCCAATGGCCTGATTCAAGCAACTGATGAGCTGACTGTTGAAGAGGTTAATGAACTTATTTTTAGGCCTGGGTTTTCAACAGCCGATGAAGTGAGTGATATCTCTGGTCGCGGCGTGGGTATGGACGTTGTTCGAAGAAATATTCAAGCATTAAACGGCAGCGTTGAAGTGACTTCTGCAAAAGGGGTTGGCTCAACGTTTACAATTAGATTGCCATTAACGCTGGCCATTCTTGATGGTCAACTGGTTAAAGTTGCGAAGCATACCTACATCATTCCACTTATCTCTATTGTTGAGTCTTTACAAATAGATATTAAAAAAGTGAGCAAAGTAGGTAATGGCTTAGAGGTGCTTCGGTTACGAGATGAATACATACCAATACTAAGGCTATATCAACTATTTAACCATGGTGGTGCAATAGAAGAGTTGGATAAAACACTGTTAGTGGTTGTTGAGAGTGATAGTCACAAAGTGGGACTGTTGGTGGATGATTTACTGGCGCAACAACAGGTCGTTATTAAAAGTCTCGAAGCGAATTATCAGAAAGTAAATGGGATCTCAGGGGCGACAATTTTAGGTGATGGCAGAGTCTCTTTAATTGTTGATATTAGTGGTCTTATAAAACTAAGTGGCTTAAAGCGTCCAGGAACTCAAGAATTATTAGTAGAACAAGAGTTAGATGAGGTGGTGTCATGATCACTGAAAAAGCCTCGATTAATGAACAAATCATGCTTGCAGACAGAGATGACGATACACAATTTCTCACCTTTATGATGGCGGGCGAAGAGTACGGCATGGATATTTTGGCCGTGCAGGAAATCAGAGGGTGGGAAGAAGTTACTGCTATTCCAAACGCACCTAAGTATGTGAACGGTGCGATTAATTTACGTGGCACGATAGTGCCGATCATAGATTTAAGGGTTCGATTCGGCTTACCGCAAATTGAATATGGAGCCCTAACGGTGGTTATCGTTGTCTCCGTTGTAATAAAAGAGGCTACAAAAATTATGGGGTTAGTTGTTGATGCGGTGTCTGATGTATACAGCATCAATGAAGAAACAGCGAAGGATGTTCCAGATTTTCAAGACTCGGAAAATAGTCAATTTGTACAAGGACTTGTCAATGTTGGTGAAAAAATGGTCGTACTTTTAAATTTGAAGAAGATATTAGATCTTGAAGTAAAGCAGAATGAGCAATTGGTTGTCGGGGGATAACATGAGCGATCAAGCATTAGCAAGTCAACTCAACAATAGGGTTCTGATTGCGGGTGCCATAATATTTGTGGGCTTGGCAATTAGTGTTCAAATGTTGAATATTAACATGTCTACACAAGCCTATGTGGCGATGGTAATAGCGGCTGTCAGTGTGGTGCTGGCAATTTTACTACTTAAGCAAAGCGCAAACACTCTGCTTTCTAAGTTACAAGATGTCGAGGAAATTGTTCCCGCGATAGAGAGTAAAGATGCTAGCTTACTGAATGCAAGCAATGCGTCACGCCAATCATCTTTATACAAGGCGGTTGCTAATTTATTAAATGGTGACGCAGTAGATAGTCAAGATCATAGCCATAGTTTGTTGCTGGCTTTAAAGGTCTGTCAGGCCAATATCATGCTTGCAGATGTTTCTCTCAACATTGTGTATTTGAACGATTCAGTAACAAGTATGCTGCGTAAAAATCAGGCTAAGTTACAGCAAGAATTATCTGGCTTTAATGTTGATAGTTTGATTGGTGCAAATATTGATACATTCCATAAAAACCCTAGCCACCAGAGAGGCATCCTAGCTAATTTGACCCGTCCATATGTCACACAAATCAAAGTGGCAGGTTTGACCTTTGATCTTATCGCCACACCTGTTTTCGACGATGAAGGGCAAAGGATCGCGACTTTAGTTGAGTGGAAAGACCTTACAAGAGAATTAGCGCTAGAGAAAAAGCAGGCGGATTTGGCAAGCCACAATGCTCGTATATCGAGCGCACTGGACGTTTGTCAGGCAAACGTAATGCTAGCAGACGAAGGGTTGAATATTATTTATGTTAATGATTCGGTTGTGCGAATGTTGAGAGACAATCAAACACAGCTTAGAAAATCATTACCGAACTTTGATGTGGATACACTTGTTGGGCAATGCATTGATGTATTTCATGCAAACCCTAGCCATCAAAGGAATTTGCTTGAAAAACTGAATGACGTATATCGTACAGATATTAAAGTAGCGGGCTTTACATTTGGTTTAATTGCGACACCGGTATTTGATGATGAGAAAAAACGGATTGGTACAGTTGTTGAGTGGGAAGATAAGACCGAGCGCTTAGTTCGTGAAGAGAATGAGAAAACAGCTGCCGCTGAAAACTTGCGCGTTCGCAGAGCATTAGACAACGTATCGACGAACACGATGATTGCAAATGAACAATTTGAGATCGTGTACTTGAATCGCGCAGTGAAGGACATGATGAGAAATGCTGAGAGCGATTTAAGGCGTGACCTGCCTAATTTTGATAGTAACCATCTTATGGGGGCAAATATTGATGTCTTTCACCGTAACCCAAGTCATCAACGTACCATGCTTTCTCGACTTGAAACCGAGTATAAAACGGAAATCGTTGTCGGCGGAAGAACCTTTGGCCTAGTCGCCAATCCGATATTTGATGGCAATAATGAACGTGTGGGCACCGTTGTTGAATGGGAAGATAGAACCAAAGAAGTTACGATTGAGAAAGAGGTGAATGGTCTAGTTCAGTCGGCTAACGCTGGTAACCTTAGTGTTCGTTTATCAGAAGATGGGAAAGATGGCTTCTATTTAAGACTAACCAAAGGGTTAAACAGTTTAGTGTCTACTGTTGACGAGACTGTTACAGATATGGGGGACATGTTAGACGCATTGGCAACTGGTAATTTAACTAGACGTATTGAAGGCGATTATCGCGGGGCCTATGAGAAGCTGAAAAAAGACGCAAATACTACCGCTGAGAAGTTAACCGAGGTGCTGGGTCGGATCCGTACTTCTGCAAATTTAGTTGCCAGTGGTGCAGATGAAATATCTCAAGGTAACGCGGATTTGAGTCAGCGGACCGAGGAGCAAGCATCCTCACTAGAAGAAACAGCTTCGAGTATGGAAGAAATGACGAGCACCGTTAGACAAAATGCAGATAACGCGAAAGTAGCCAACGAGCTGGCTGAAGAAACTTGTGATAAGGCGACCAAGGGCGGTGAAGTAGTCACACGCGCAGTTGAAAGCATGTCTGAAATTAATGACTCAAGTAAGAAAATTGCGGACATTATAGGTGTTATTGATGAAATCGCTTTTCAGACAAACTTATTGGCATTAAACGCAGCCGTTGAAGCTGCTAGAGCTGGAGAGCAAGGTCGAGGATTCGCTGTGGTTGCAGGTGAAGTTCGTAATCTAGCTCAGCGCTCTGCCGCAGCAGCTAAAGAAATTAAAGACCTGATCAGAGACAGTGTAAGTAAAGTCGAAGATGGTACGTTACTAGTTAATGAGTCTGGTGAAACGCTAAAAGAAATAGTTGAGTCTGTTAAGCGGGTAACGAACATGATCTCCGACATTGCTGAAGCGTCGATTGAGCAGAGCTCTGGTATTGAGCAGGTCAATAAAGCAGTGTCACAAATGGATGAAATGACGCAGCAAAACGCTGCCTTAGTTGAAGAAGCGTCAGCTGCAGGGGAATCTATGGCTGAGCAAGCAAATGATATGAGAAGATTATTAAATTTCTTCACACTTGATGAATCTTCACACCGTAGCTTAGAAATATCTGAGTCACCGAAGAACTATAAGGCGCCAGAAAAACAATTACCAAAACGGACAATGAACTCCAATAAGCTTCCCCAGCAAAACACGAGAAGTAATCAGTTTGCAGATGACTCGGAAGAGTGGGAAGAGTTTTAGGGTTAGGTAATAGGTCAATTCCTTAGTGGGGGTTGGCTGAAGGAATACGACGATGCGAGAGTTTCTGTTGACCGATAAGGATTTTTCCGAAATTTCGGCTCGGGTCTATGACACATGCGGCATAGTACTCGGGCCGCATAAAAGGGAAATGGTTTACTCAAGGTTGGCAAGGCGCATAAGAGCCAACGGGCTAAAATCATTTGAGGCGTACTTGTCTTTTTTGGAAGAAAATCAAGATGTTGAATTTAGTCATTTTATCAATGCAATCACGACCAATTTAACCTCATTTTTTCGGGAAAATCATCACTTCGAATTTTTAACAAAGAAAATAGTTCCCGAAATTATTGCCAGACACAAACAGGATAGAAGAGTCCGGATCTGGTCTGCTGGATGCTCTACTGGTGAAGAGCCTTATAGTATTGCGATGACCATTGCGAATGCTTTTCCGAATGGTTGGGATGTCAAAGTGCTGGCAACAGATCTAGATTCCAACGTCTTGGGCAAAGCGAGTCTCGGAGAATATACGGCAAATAACGTCACGGGTTTAGATGAAGATAAGCTCAAAAAATGGTTTCTTAGAAGTGCTGATGGAGCAACGTATAAAGTGAAGCCTAAATTGCAATCTTTCATCCATTTTAAACGACTTAATCTTCTAGAGCCATGGCCAATGAAAGGACCCTTTGATGTTATTTTCTGTCGTAATGTTTTAATTTATTTTGATAAAGAAACCAAAGACAAACTATTTGAGCAATATCATGACATGTTAGTTCCCAATGGTTACTTACTTATTGGGCACTCCGAAACGATGGGAAAAGAGCACCTAGAATTTAAAAATCTAGGTAAAACCATTTATCAAAAAGGCCAGTTGAATGAGAGAGTTTAGACCTGTTCTCAGAGGCTTCGAGCATGTAAAACGCTTTTGGGATTCAGGGCGTGCCAAAGTCGTCGCAAAAGTACTTCCAGGGGAGTTTTATGTATCCAAGCAGGACGAACTGATTTCGACTGTACTAGGTTCCTGTATTGCCGCTTGCGTATATGACGAGAAACTGGGTATAGGTGGTATGAATCACTTTATGTTACCCGGAGCCAAGGCGCTAAGAGAAGTACATGCGGATGATCTAAATTGCCGTTATGGTAACTGGGCGATGGAGTATCTGATAAATGAAGTACTCAAAAATGGGGCGTCTAGAAGCAATTTAAAAATTAAACTTTTTGGCGGCGGAAAAATCATCAGCGCTATGACTGATATCGGAGAAGGTAACATCAGGTTTGCTCAAGCCTATGTGGAAGAGGAATGTTTGAATTTAATTTCACAGGATGTAGGTGGCCCTTGGCCAAGAAAAGTTATTTTTCATCCTCAAAGTGGTAAAGCGCAAGTGAAAAAGTTACGAACCATGCACAATAACACAATTGAACAACGTGAAGTGCGTTACTTACATGACATTGAAGCTCAAGACAATAAAACGGATATTGAGCTATTTTAGGTGTGAAATATGATCAAAGTTCTGATTGTTGACGACTCTCCGTTAATTCGTGGGTTGTTAAAAGAAATATTAGGTCAGGCGGATGGTATTAAAGTCGTTGGCACTGCAGAAGATCCTTATGAAGCGAGAGAACTCATTAAATCAACTTCGCCTGACGTATTAACGTTGGATATAGAAATGCCAAAAATGAATGGCATTAATTTTCTCAAAAATTTAATGCGTTTAAGGCCAATGCCCGTTGTGATGATCTCCACGTTGACCCAAGAGGGGTCACCCGCCACGATAGAGGCATTAGAGTTAGGCGCAGTTGATTTTATTTCTAAGCCCACCAGCAATGTTGCTGATACCTTAATGTCTTATTCCGATTTGCTGGTTAAAAAGATTAGAGTAGCAGCCGGTGCAAGAGTGAGGGCTTTTAAAGCACCAAAACAGGAAAGCGAACTAGAAATTGGCCGTAATTATACATTTTCGCGTAATACTATTTTAGCCATAGGAGCCTCAACTGGAGGAACTGAAGCTATTAGAGAGGTGCTTATGCGATTACCAACACACGCGCCTCCTGTTGTTATCACCCAACATATCCCACCAGTTTTCAGCACCTCATTCGCGCAAAGAATGGATCGCACCTGTGCAGTATCAGTCAAAGAAGCAGAAGAGGGTGATGTTTTATTACCTGGTCATGTATTCATAGCACCGGGAGACAAACATCTTAAGGTGGCACACACTGCAACCGGATATGTCTGCCGATTAGATGATACTGAGCCTGTTAATCGTCATAAACCCTCAGTTGAAGTGTTATTTAACTCCCTTGTGCCAATGGGGAAGCATGTTTGCGCTGCTATGCTCACGGGAATGGGCAGTGATGGAGCAAAAGCGATGCTGGCTTTGAAAGCCGCAGGTGCTAATACATTTGCACAAGATGAACTTAGCTGTGTGGTATGGGGAATGCCTAGAGCTGCGTACGAGCTTGGTGCAGTGCAAAGCCTAGTACCTTTGAGTAAAGTGACTGAAACCATGCTGAGCGCGGTTAAAAAGTAAGAGTAGGAGCGAACTTGTTCCTACCCATATCTGTTATTTTTCAATAACCCAAGGTTGTGAAAACCAATAATATCGTCCTGTGTCTTTGATTGAAGGTGCAGTACAGTTATATCGTGACCGTCCTATGGGCAGTGCTTTCGGAGTTTGAATACGTACACTGGTTTCTGATAGCCAATTCAGCTCAGCTTGCCCAACACCTGAAACGTAGCATGCAAATTGACTCTGATGAAAATCCTTATTGTTAAAATGCAACGTGATTCCTGGTGTTTTATTGTTCGTGACGCTATCAAGGTAATCTAATTTTTGTAGAGAGAATGCTTTGGTTTCGAGCTTAGTTTTTAATGTTTCTAAGTTGCTGTAATTTCCCGATGCGGGAAATCGAGCGATACGTGTAAAATCTGAAGAAACACCAACCGCACCAGAGTGTTGCCCAATACCAATAAGTCCAAGTTCTGCTACCAGCTTTTGTAACTCATTATTAAACTCGCCGTAAGGGTATGCGAGGTACGGGTAATCGTGGCCAATTTCTTCTTTAATACGCTGCTGTGACCATGTGATATCGCGCTCAACACGCGCACGCCACTGCGCCACTGTTTCATTTTTTAGTTTGAGATGGAGGTAATCGTGCTTAGCACTATGATTTGCGATAATTGCACCGCGTTTTGCTAATGCTCTCAGTTCATCCCACGTCATGACATAGCTTTTCTTTTCGTCAATAAGTTGAGGGTTGACGAAAATAGTATAGGGAAAGCCAAAAGATTCCAGGAGCGGGGCCGCCGCAGTGATATTGTTTTCATAGCCATCATCAAAGGTGATAGCTAACGTTTTTTCTGGTAGAGACTTACCCGACTTCAGGCTATCTAACAACTGTGGTAAAGGTATCACCGAAAAACCGTGTTCTTTAATGTGGTTAAGATGAGATTTAAAGGTTTCTTCACTCACGCTGGTGACCGCAGGGAGTTTCTCACTCACGTGATGATACTGTAAGATAACCGCACTCCAACTATTTGCTGAGAATAGGGCCAAACCAAAAATAATATGTTGTATCAATTTCTTAAATGCCATAAAGCGCAACATCTGAGCCTCTTACTACTTGCAGGTCCGATGATACTATCAAATATTACGGTGCCACTGTTAGGATTAGTCGATACAGCAGTAATTGGCCATATGGGAGATGCGCATTTTTTGGCTGGGATTGCGCTTGGCTCTAGCGCTATCTCGGTATTATTTTGGCTTGCAAGTTTTCTGCGAATGAGTACAACAGGAGTGATCGCTCAATCAAGCGGCCAGCAAGACCATGACAAGCTAACACGTTCACTATATACCAGTATGCTCATCGCGCTGCTCTTTGCCGTGAGTTTGATTGTATTATCTCCTCTGTTGAGCCAATTAATTGCTCAGCTTTCAAATGCTTCTAGTGAAGTATTTGAGCAAGCAAAATTATATTTTCAAATCCGTGTATTCAGTGCGCCTGCAGCAATGTTGAATCTTGTGTTGCTGGGCTTTATGCTTGGGATGCATTACGGACGAGGGCCATTTTATCTGGTATTGTTCACAAACATAGTGAATATCGCCTTGGACATTTTATTTGTTGTCGGATTTGAGTGGGGAGTAGCAGGTGCAGCTTGGGCTTCACTCATTGCAGACTACTCTGCATTAGGCTTATCCTTGTTTTTGAGCGCATTGGTAGCAAAGCGCCACGGTATTGCGTTGAAATTCACTCTACCAAAGCGCGCGCAGTGGCTCAGTTTACTCACCTTGAATCGTGATATTTTTATTCGCTCCTTGATCTTACAACTCTGCTTTAGTTTCATGACTTTCTATGGCGCAAGGCTTGGTGAGATCACGTTGGCGGCCAACGCTGTATTACTTAACTTTTTGATGTTAGTCAGCTTTGCGATGGACGGTATCGCTTATGCTGCGGAGGCTAAAGTCGGCAGAGCAAAAGGGCAAGGTTCGTTGGGGCAATTGCAATTATGGGTAAAAGTAAGCCTGTTTTGGGGGGCTGCATTTGCGCTTTTATACAGTGCTATTTTTTATCTAGCTGGTGGCTGGATCATTAGCTTATTAACCAATATCCCCGAAGTAATTACGTTGGCAGGTACTTACTTACCTTGGTTGGTACTATTACCTTTGATTGCCATGAGTTGCTTTTTGTTTGACGGCATCTTTGTTGGGCTTACTCGTGCTAAAGAAATGCGAAATAGCATGCTAGTTTCTGCGGTATTCGGTTTTTTCTTGCCTTTTTTGATTGCATTGCCACTTGGTAATCATGCGCTCTGGCTTGCGATGAGTTGTTTTATGGGGTTGCGTGGGTTGACCTTGGCATATAAATATCATCAGCTCACTCGAGCGGCTACTTTACTCGAGTAATGGGGCTGCCTTAAGCAAACGGGTCGTTATCTTTTAGGGCTTTGCGGCGTTTTTCTCTGGCTTCTATAACTTGAGAAAAACGATTAGCAAAAATGCCAATATATCCGTAAAAGGCACAACACAAACCAGGAAGCAAAAGCACTAAACCTGCGATTTGAAAGCGATGATCTTGATAATAACCCAGTGCGATAAAAGCACCTGCGAGTAACACAATAACAAGGCCAAAAAGGAAAAATTTGAGACTTCGCTTAGGGTGAGACCCTAAGCGATAAATGAGGGTTTTGCTCATTAATAGTAAGAGTGTTCGCCGCGCGCGTGCTCCGTGATGTCACGTACGCCGTTGATTTCTTCAAACTTAGCGATCATCTCTTTTTCGATGCCTTCTTTCAATGTGACATCAATCATTGAGCAGCCGTTACAACCACCGCCGAATTGAAGTACTGCAATACCATCTGCGGTAATTTCTACTAGGCTAACTTGACCACCATGATTGGCCAGTTGTGGATTTACTTCTGTCACAAGCATGTGCTCTACGCGCTCAGCTAGGCTCGCATCGTCACGTAATCGTTTTGCTTTGGCATTTGGTGCCTTAAGCGTCAACTGACTCCCCATTTTATCGGTAACGAAGTCGATGTCGGCTTCTTCTAAAAATGGTGCGCTTTCTTCATCAACGATGGCTTCAAAACCATTAAACGGTAAGCGGATATCGCTTTGTTCAACGGCATCTGCTGGGCAATATGACACGCCACACTCAGCTTGAGAGGTGCCTGGATTAACCACGAAAACTCTAATATTAGTGCCTTCAGCCTGATCGGCTAATAGTTTCGCGAAATGGCTTTGGGCAGAATCTGAAATATGGATCATAATTCGCTCTATACTTGACTAAATTACTCGGTTAATACGTATCATACTCTCCTCGTCGTGTTGTCGCTAGTGTTCGGCGTAAAAATTTGGCAATCTGCGGCGCGCTTGTTAGCTTGAAAAGTAATCGGAATTAAAGGACATTATCATGCGGTTAATAAGCTGTATTATCGTGCTGTTGAGCTTTAGCTTGCAGGCCAAGCCCATTGCCTATTATTTTGGCGATGAAATAAAATTTGACCCCACAATAACTACGCCAAAACAAGCATTTGGATATGAAGTTGGGCAGTGGCATTTGCGCCACGATCAAATCGTTAATTATCTACATACCCTTGCAAGTGAAAGCCCAAGGTTGAGTGTCGAAACAATCGGATTTAGCCATGAGCGACGTCCTTTGTTACTCCTAAAAGCGAGCTCGCCACAAAACCAACAAAACTTGGCGCGTATTCAGCAAGATCATATTGCTTCATTGAGCGGTAGCCAAAACCGCTCAGGTCAGCCTGTTGTGATGTGGATGGGTTATAGCGTGCACGGTAATGAGTCTTCAGGAAGCAATGCTGCGGTACTCATGGCATATTATTTAGCTGCGGCGCAGGGCGAGTCTGTTACGCAGCTCCTTGATAATGCGGTGATATTGTTAGATCCAGCCTTGAACCCTGATGGTTTATCACGTTTTGCTACATGGGCAAACGCCAATAAGAGCATGTCTCTATCAACCGATCCTGCACATCGTGAGCATAATGAGTCTTGGCCTTCTAGTCGCACTAACCATTATTGGTTTGACCTCAATCGTGATTGGTTACTACTACAACATCCTGAGTCAAAAGCACGGATCAGAGCATTCCATCGCTGGAAACCTAACGTACTGACCGATTTTCATGAAATGGGCCCAAATAGTACTTATTTTTTTCAACCTGGGATCCCATCAAGGACTCACCCAATTACCCCATTACAAAACGTAGCGCTAACCAACGAGATTGGTAAGTTTCATGCCAAAGCCCTTGATGCACAAGGGGAGTTATATTTTACCCAAGAGAGCTTTGATGACTTTTATTATGGCAAAGGCTCTACGTACCCCGACGTAAATGGCGCTGTTGGCATTTTGTTCGAACAAGCAAGTAGTAGAGGGCATGCACAAGAAACTCAGTATGGTGTGTTGAGTTTTCCTGAAACGATTAAAAATCAGGTCACGACGAGTCTCTCGACATTCCGAGCCAGCACGACGCATCGACGCGCTTTACTTGATTATCAGCAGCAGTTTTATCAACAAGCGAACGAGCTTGCCAGTAAAGATGAAATCAATGGCTACGTCGTTGCACGTGGCAAAGACAACTATCGCTTTCAAGCGTTTGTGGATTTGTTGAAACAGCACCAGATAGAGGTGAAATACCTCTCAAAAGCCAAAGAGGTTGATAACACCGAATATCAGCAAGGGGATTTATACATTCCACTAGCCCAGCCGCAATATCGCTTGATAAAAGCACTATTTAGCACACAGACGCATTTTAAGGACAACACATTCTACGATGTTTCAGGTTGGACGATGCCGTATGCTTATGATTTAGATTTTGCCGCAGTAAAAAGTGGCTGGGGTTTAAAGCTTCAAGGTGAATCGAACGCTGACTCAAATGTGTCGGCTCCCGTTGCTGGAAGTTATGCCTACACCATAGAGTGGCACCATTACTTGGCGCCACAATTAGCAAATCGCCTCTTACAGGCTGGAGTGAAAGTGGCAGCTGCAATGTCACCATTTTCAGCATCAACCACCTCAGGTTCTCATGACTTTCAGGCCGGTACATTGGTGATAGCAAGTGGTATTCAACAGCAAGCAGACTGGTTTACTCAGCTTGAAACAATCGCTAGAGAACTTTCACTTCCAGTGTATAGTGTGACTACAGGCCTGACACAAAGTGGTGTCGATTTTGGTTCAAGGCAAATGCTACAGCTGCAAAAGCCAGAAGTCCTCATCATAGGTGGTGCGGGTGTAAGTCAATATGAAGCGGGTGAGCTTTGGTATCATTTAGATAGGCATTTAAAGCTCGCCCCGTCGATTGTGGAAAAGCAGCATATCGAGAAACTTGATCTTACGCGCTACACCCATATTTTATTGGCTGATGGGAAATATGGAGATTTAAGTGACAAGAGCAAAGCCAAGCTCTTGAGCTGGGTTGCTAAAGGCGGTGTGATTTGGGGGCAAAAGCGTGGTGCGCAGTGGCTAATCGAACAGCAGCTACTAGACGCTGAACTGGTTTCAAGCAAAGAAATGCGAGCCCAGTTTGACAGCAAAAATCTCACCTTTGCAGATCAAGATAGCCTTTCGGCAAAACAGCGGATTGCCGGCGCGATTTTTGACGCGCGTTTGGATTTAAGTCATCCCTTGTCTTTTGGCTTCGAGAACCGGGAATTACCTGTCTTTAAAAATAGTACTTGGGTGATGCATCGAAATAATAAGCCATTTATCGAGTCGTTGACGTACACTAAAAAGCCTTTATTGGCAGGGTATGCTGATAATATTAACGTTGAACAGATCGCAGGTTCTTCTGTCTTGATTGCGTCAACGTCTGGACGTGGAGTGGCTGTAGGAATGACTGACAACCCGGTATTTCGTGGCTTTTGGTTCGGTTCTAGCCGACTACTAAATAACGCGTTGTTCTTTGCACACGGCATAAGATAAGGTTTAGATCAGTTTATCTGTGCAGTGAGATTTTTAGCAATTTGATTGGTATCTACTGTCGTGATATCAAGCAAATAATACGCTTTTAAGCGTCGAATGGTGTGAGGCTGATAGCCATCGCCCACACCATTTTCGCCCCGTTTTGTTTACACACTTTTGCCGCTGCATTCATGGTCGCGCCCGTTGTGATCACATCCTCAAGCAATACGATATTTTTACCTTCAACAGATTGGTTGAGCACAAAGGAATTGTTTAAGTTACATTTTCGTTTAGCTTTGGTCAGCTCAGATTGCGGCTTTGTGTGCTTCGTTCTTTTGAGTATTGTCTGGGTGAGTGGTAGCCCTTGCCAAATTTGCTCAACTTGATTGTAACCTCGTCGGATTAAACGTCTTCGGTGTAGTGGCAAACAACAAACAAGGTCTACGGGGAAAGCATCTTCTTCACTGAAGCGTTGCCATAGCGTCTGGGCTAGCAGGTTTAAGGCACATTGATACGCTTTGCTATGGTTAAACTTTACTCCTTGCAACCATGTGTTTATAGGCGTGCGGTACCAACTCGCCACGGTTAACCCATCGCAGTCTTCAAGGCTAACCATGCGTTGGATATTGGGATAATTAAGTAGATTAATCTCTTTATCCATAAAGTCTAAGCTAGCTTGTAAGCAGTATGGACAAAGCAAGGTTTTTGTCGTGCTTTGTTCACAGCATACACAAGGCTGACACCACTTTTTAGGTAATAACCGAGTAAGTTGGATCATTGCTTTCCATCCCGGGTTAGCTATCATGGCGTCAAGTTTGGTATAGAGAACAGATAAATGCAAAATGAAGTTGTGCTGCTCCATGGTTGGGGGATGAACAAAGCTGTGTGGCAGTTATGCGAGGAAGCTTTAGCACCTACAACAGCAATTAAAGCGGTAAATCTTCCTGGATTTGGTGGTACACCAAGCGCCGAGGGGGATTATTCTCTTGAGCGTAATGCTTTACTTATTGCTGAACAACTGATGCCACAAAGTGTGTTGATAGGCTGGTCTTTGGGGGGCTTATTTGCATTGTATTTAGCTGCTCATTTTCCAGACAAAGTTAGCAAGGTTATTTTGATCGCTTCAACGCCATTTTTTTGTGAGCAGGCTGATTGGCCCGGAATAGCCCCTAAGGTGCTAAACAACTTTGAGACTCAACTGCAAACCAATAGCGCAAAAACGATAGAAAGGTTTTTAGCTATTCAAGCGATGGGCAGTGAACATGCCAGAGAAGACATCAAACAACTCAAAGCGCTGCTGGGCACACTGCCGGAATCGGAGGCGAAAGCACTTGCTGGTGGACTGGAGATATTGAAATCGCAGGACTTACGTGATGAATTTTCACAACTGCAACTCCCCATAATAGGCATATTCGGCCGTTTAGATTCTCTTGTTCCACAAGCGGCAGTCGAGAAAATGCAGGCATTAAATCCAAATTTTAAGGCTCATACGCTTGCAAAGGCCTCTCATGCGCCTTTTATCTCACATAAAGAAGCCTTTTTATCACTCCTTAAATCAATTGTTTAGATATTTAGGATAATAAAGCGGCAAAAAATTGCCGCTTTTACTTTTCTTTGTTGATATTTTGCGCAATAATTAGTCAGTAAGAAAAGGTTTATCTAGGTGCGAATATGCCAATAGGTGATGTGTTAAATAATGGAATTGACGGTTATAACCGCGCTGCTCAGGGGATTGCCCAAGCAAGTGCTGATATTAACCGCGCTGCCATCGATCAACAAAGTGATTCTGAACGTGCATCTGGGCGGCAGTTGCAGGGTGCCAGTGCCGGTGAAGCTGTGACGGCTCCAGTGAGCGAAACCCCAAGCTTGACCGAATCCGTGGTAGCCTTAAAAGTTGAAGAGTTTAACGCGAAAGCCAATGTGCAAACTATTCGCACTGCAGATGAAGTGCTAGGTACGTTGATTGATATTAAAGTGTAATGAACATAGTAACGCCACCACCGGCGATGAATTTAAACACTGCCAACGTGTACACCGAAACGGTTGTACGCGATAATCAGCTGCGTGAAGCGATCCCAAAACCTGCACCAACTAATCCCTCATTTACTGAAAACCGCAACCTTTCTGATTCTGAAAAAGGCCGCTCTTCTAACGTAGACGATGCAAAAGTTTATGGTTCTGATGGTAAAACAGAGCAAAGCAAAACCATTCAAGGCAAAGAGGAAGGCGAAAAAGGTGAAGGCCAAGAAAAAGAAAAGAATGAACAAGAGCAGCAACAAACAGAGCAAGATGAGCAGGTCGTTCAAGAATTAAAATCTCGAGATAGAGAAGTAAGATTACATGAGCAGGCTCATGCCAGAGTCGGTGGGCAATATGCCGGATCACCGAGTTATGAATATCAGCGCGGTCCTGATGGCAATAACTACGCTATTGGCGGTGAGGTGATGATCGACGTTGCGCCGCTTGAAGGTGACCCGCAGGGCACGATTGAAAAAATGCAAACGGTGAGAGCGGCAGCGTTAGCACCAGCGGAGCCATCTGGCGCTGATAGAGCCATCGCAGCAGATGCTACTCAAAAACTATCGGCGGCGCAGGCTGAGTTGGCAAAAGCTTCTATCAGTGGTGAAGAACAAAGTGATAGCAAGCGGGTGCAAAACATTCAAACTCGTCGCTTGAGTGGTGAGCAGGCAAAAGCAGAGAGTGAAGAAGAGCAAGCCAAGCTGAAGCAGGATGCAGATCCCTACGCTGTTGCGATGCCAATTGAAGCTGATCCTGAAATCCAAGCAAGATCACTCAGGATTTCAAATTTTTATCAACATGTAGCGATGCCTAATCAACCCGCATCGCTATCAGTGCAAATTTAACCGTAGGTATTGGCCTTCTCCTCCGCGGGCCATTGCAGTGAAAACGAGTTAAAACCCCCGACAAACGAAAAGCGCGACCAAGGCCGCGCTTTTCTTTGTTCATTGCACTGTTGAGATTACTTCTTCAGCTTTGCAAAGGCTTCGGCAAACGCATTACCCATCGCAGCGTTACCTGCATCTCGTGACTTTGGCTTAGAAGACTTAGGCGCCGGTTTTCCTTTGTGCGGCTTAGCGCTTTGTTTTTGCGCTGGAGCTTGAGATATTTCATCGTTTAGACGCATGGTAAAGCTAATGCGTTTACGAGGCACATCAACCTCAATCACTTTGACCTTAACGATATCTCCCGCTTTAACGACTTCACGCGGATCGGAAATAAACTTATCCGTGAGTGCTGAAATGTGAACAAGTCCATCTTGATGTACACCCACATCCACAAAAGCCCCAAAATTGGCAACATTAGAGACCACACCTTCTAAAATCATACCGACTTTAAGATCTGTGATTGTCTCAACACCAGCTTTAAACTGCGCCGTTTTAAATTCTGGGCGAGGATCTCGGCCTGGCTTATCTAACTCTTTGATAATATCAGTGACCGTTGGTACCCCAAACTTATCATCTACATAGTCGTTTGCCACAAGGCCATTCAAGACTTCGCGATTACCGATAAGGGTATTCACTTCTAGATTTTGTTTTTTACAAATCGCTTTGACAACAGGGTAAGCTTCTGGGTGCACTGCCGATGCATCCAGTGGATCATCTCCATTGGCGATCCGTAAGAAACCAGCCGCTTGTTCAAATGCTTTCGGTCCTAATCGCTCAACTTTTTTAAGCGCTTTGCGATCCGTGAAAGAGCCATTTTCGTCGCGGTATTTTACGATATTGCTGGCTAACGTTTTATTCAAACCCGAGACGCGCGTTAATAATGGGATCGATGCCGTGTTCACATCGACACCTACTGAGTTTACGCAGTCTTCGACCACAGCAGTTAGCGTTTGTCCTAACTGGCTTTGAGAAACATCATGCTGATATTGGCCAACACCGATTGATTTTGGTTCGATTTTCACAAGCTCTGCTAACGGATCTTGTAATCTTCTTGCGATGGAAACTGCGCCACGTAGAGATACATCAAGATCTGGAAATTCGTTCGCGGCAAATTCAGAGGCTGAGTACACCGATGCGCCAGCTTCACTCACCATAATTTTGTTGAGTTTTAATTCGGTAGCACTTTTTAGCAGTTCTGCGGCCAGTTTGTCGGTTTCGCGAGACGCGGTTCCGTTACCGATAGCAATAAGCTCAACTTTGTATTGGCGGCACATTTGCTCTAGCGTCTTTAGCGACTTATCCCACTGGTTTTGAGGGGCATGAGGGTGGATAGTACTGGTTGCAATCAGTTTACCTGTGGCATCGACAATGGCGACTTTACATCCTGTACGTAATCCCGGATCGATACCCATTGTCACTTTTGCGCCAGCAGGCGCAGCCATCAGCAGATCTTTCAGGTTTTTTGCGAAAACTTCGATAGCGTCTAGCTCTGACTTTTCACGCATTGACCCTAAGAATTCATTTTCCAAGTGCAGGGCGATTTTAATCTTCCATGCCCACTGGACCACACCCATTAACCAATCACTGGCAGCTTTACCAGAGACGGCTAGGCGGTAATGATCAGCAATGATCTGTGCACAAAATTGAGCGGGGTCCTCTGCGCTTGGTTCCGGGTTGATAGATAGTTGCAAAAAGCCTTCATTACGTGCTCTTAGCATCGCCAGCGCGCGGTGTGATGGAATTTTATTTAGCAGCTCATTATGTTCAAAGTAGTCACGGTATTTGCTTCCTGCTTCTTCTTTACCGGCAATGACTCTTGCTTCGATTTGCGCGTTGTCTTTAAGGTGGGCACGGAGTTTTGCGAGTAGTTTAGCGTCTTCTGCAAAACGTTCCATGAGAATAAACTTAGCGCCATCTAAAGCCGCTTTGCTGTCTGCAACGCCTTTGCTTTCATCAATGAAAGGAGCCGCTTGTTGTTCTGGGTCCAACGTTGGATCTGCAAATAAAGCGTCAGCTAAGGGTTCCAAACCTGCTTCTATCGCGATTTGGCCTTTTGTTCTGCGCTTTGGTTTGTATGGGAGATATAAATCTTCGAGTACGGTTTTGCTGTCGGCGGCTTGTATTTCTGCATTTAACTCAGCAGTGAGTTTACCCTGTTCATCGATGGTTTTTAAAATAAACTCGCGACGTTCATCAAGCTCTCGTAAGTAACCTAACCTTTGCTCAAGCAAACGTAGTTGAGTGTCATCTAAGCCACCCGTTACCTCTTTACGGTAACGTGCAATAAATGGAACGGTTGCCCCTTCGTCTAGCAAACTAATAGCAGCATTAACTTGCTGTTCTCTGGCGTTAAGCTCAGTTGCTAAACGTTGTGTGATATTGCTCATGCAAAATCCTTATACTCTTCTTAATCGGTCTGTGTTGCCTAGATAATACTCATCTCGGGCAAACAAAATTTAGCTCAATGTTATCATTGTTCGGTGTTTCTGCGATATTCGATTTGGTTGATATACCAAAGTCTTCGGCCGTACGGTGTGGTGACCGTAATTTCATCATCGACTTGTTTGCTTAGTAAGGCCCTAGCCATTGGCGCATCGATGGAGATGTAGTCATTGCGTTCGTATATTTCATCGGGTCCAACAATGCGAAATGCACGAACCTCGCCTTCTTCGCTTTCCACTTCTACCCAAGCGCCAAAAAATACTTTACCTTCTTGTTCGGGACTATATTCCACGACTTTTAGTTCGGGCATACGCTTTCGTAAAAAGCGCACCCGTCTATCTATTTGCCTTAATAAGCGTTTATTGAAGGTGTAGTCGGCATTTTCGGAGCGATCGCCTAAACTCGCTGCCCAATTCACAATTTTGGTGATCTCTGGGCGCTTTTCAAACCACAGATGATCATGTTCTTGCTGCAGTTGGCGGTATCCTTCGGGCGTGATCAAATTTGTTTTCATGTTTCTCAGGTATTTTGGGTTAAACCCTTGTAATGTTCGGTAACAATCTAGTATCAATGTATGGTGTCGAAAAGCACCAAATTCAATTATATTTAAGCATAATAATATCATGGTCCATTATCGCCATGAGCGTTAAATGAACAGGATGATGATTTGTGCACGAAATGTCGCAGATCAGCAAGCTTTAGTAAATTAATAAATAGAAGAAATATAAATGGGAAATGAAACCACCAAAGTGCTCGTAGTTGATGACGATATGCGTTTACGCAGTCTTTTAGAGCGTTATCTCGTTGAGCAGGGATTTATCGTCCGCAGCGCAGCCAATTCTGAACAAATGGATAGACTACTTGAACGCGAAAACTTTCACTTGATGGTGTTAGATTTGATGCTTCCTGGAGAAGATGGCCTTTCCATCTGTCGTCGTTTAAGACAAAAAGAGAATGAGATCCCAATTGTCATGTTGACGGCGAAAGGTGACGAAGTTGACCGTATTATTGGTCTTGAGCTTGGCGCGGATGATTACATTCCAAAACCTTTCAACCCAAGAGAACTGTTGGCGCGAATAAAAGCCATTCTTCGTCGTCGTGCCAAAGAAGTACCAGGTGCGCCTGCGGCAGAAGAAAATGAAGTGAGCTTTGGTAACTTTACCCTTAATTTAGCGACGCGAGAGATGCAACATGGGGAAGCGACAATTTCACTTACCTCAGGTGAGTTTGCGGTACTTAAAGCACTGGTGAGTCACCCTCGAGAGCCGCTTAGTCGAGATAAGTTAATGAACCTTGCTAGAGGGCGTGATTATAGCGCACTTGAGCGTAGCATTGACGTTCAGGTTTCGCGCTTGCGTCGTATGATTGAAGATGACGCCTCTAATCCTCGCTATATACAAACGGTTTGGGGTCTTGGGTACGTATTTGTGCCTGACGGCGTGAAGTAGCCAGCATGTTACCTCGTAGTGCATTCGGGCAAACCGTCTTCTTTGTCGGCGCGTTACTATTGATAAATCAAGTCGTGTCTTACATTACCGTTACCTTATACGTCTTCAAACCAACTTTTGAACAAGTGAACCTGATGCTTGCTAAGCAGGTTAAAACGGTTTTCATTGATTGGGAGAATGGTGTTGAAGTTGATAACAGTGTATCTCGCAAATTCTTCGAGATAACGGGTATTGAGGTGATGACACAAAGAGAGGCCTATGTAAATGGGCTGGGGCAGGCCAAAGAATATACATTGCTGTCTCGTAGTATGTCGGAGCAACTTAATGGTTCTGCGCGAGTCAGGATAAGCCAAGGAGATCCGGTTGTTTATTGGGTCGAAGCACCGCAAGCGCCTGGGTATTGGGTAAGAGTACCGCTTAGCGGACTCAGTGAAACAAAAATGGAGTTTTTAGTTTTTTACCTCTCCAGTATTGGCTTTTTAAGTGTGTTAGGGGGGTGGCTTTTTGCTAGGCATCTCAACAAACCGCTAAAATCGCTACAAATTGCAGCTAGTCGAGTAGGCGTCGGGGATTTTTCAACACGTCTTGTCGAAGAAGGTTCTACTGAAGTCATAGAGGTGACTCGGGCATTTAATAAAATGTCTAAGGGGATCGCAGACCTAGAAAGTGATAGGCGACTGTTAATGGCTGGTGTTTCACACGATTTACGTACACCCTTAACCCGAATTCGTCTAGCAACTGAAATGATGTCGGATGAAGAAGACTACCTGCGCGAGGGAATAATCGATGATATTGAAGATATGAATGCGATTATTGACCAATTCATTGAATATCTCCGTCATCACAACAGTGCAGAAATGTCGGCAGATGACGTTAACACGGTTATTGAAGAAGTCGTTCATGCAGAGCAGCAGCATCAGCGACCAATTCACCTGCAAGCAGAGGAGTACTTACCAGCAGTGATGATGAATGCCGTCGCGTTAAAGCGAGTGTTTACTAACATGATTGAAAATGCGATCCGTTATTCTGAACAAGATATTGAGGTGACGACAGAGTACAGCCCCAAGCACCGTGCTGTTATCGTAAAAGTAATGGATAGAGGGCCTGGTATTCCTGAGTCAGAGTTGGAGTCTGTATTCGAACCTTTTAAACAGGGAGATCAGGCCAGAGGGAGTGAGGGGAGTGGCTTAGGGCTTGCCATTATCAAACGTATCGTGACCACACACGGCGGTAAAGTAAGATTACGAAATCGTGATGGCGGTGGTCTGATTGCGGAGGTTTCTTTGCCAGCTTACCGTGGTAAACTTGAGGAAAATAACAATTAATAAACTTTAACGGCTTGAGATATAACACTGGTTTTTCCGGGCCGTTAAGTAATAGTAAGGAATGCTATTGTGGCTATAGAAGTATCCAGCGCACGATTGATCCCTGTTTTGAGGCGTATTGTCGCTGTCAAAAAGTTTGCCAAACTCCACCCAACGCTCATTCCTTTTATGCTCTACCTGGCCGTCAGTGGTATTGCTCTGTTTTATGTTGCTCGTTTGCTTAATTCGTTTGGGTTTTCTGCACTGAAACACATAGGGATAAGTGACTTTTTAACCGTTATCATGACTAATTTTTTATTTCTACCGGCATTTACTATCGTTGTCTTCTGTAGTGGTCAACTAATTTTGGCCACAGTTTTAGAATCTTGGTATCTAACCTCAGATTCATTTGGCGCTAAACCAGCATTATAATGATGAGGCCTAACGTTGTTATAATATCCGTTGATATAATCACTCACACCATATTTAGCATCTTTAAAGTTTTCGTATCCAACCTTTGGCATCCACTCCGTTTTAAAGCTTCTAAAAAATCGCTCCATTGGCGCATTATCCCAACAATTTCCGCGCCTGCTCATACTTTGTGTAATTTTATAGCGCCATAAACGTTGGCGGTACTTCAAGCTTGTATAATGGCTTCCTTGGTCTGAGTGAAACATCAATCCACTTGGTTTACCTCTGCTTTCATACGCGAGTTCAAGCGCTTTTAGCGTTAAGTTAGTATCTGGCGACAACGACATTGCCCAACCAACGACTTTACGTGCAAATAAATCAACAACGACCGCTAAATAGGCCCAGCGATTGCCTGTCCAAATATACGTCACATCACCGCACCACACCCTATTCGGCTCAACAACATCAAACTGCCTATCTAGCAAATTTGGGATTTCAAGATGCTCATTACCACCCCTTTTATATTGATGTTGTGGTACTTGGCAGCTCTCTAGTTTTAGTTTAACCATTAGCTTAGCGGCGCGATAACGGCTTAATTCAAAATCGTTATTCGTTGCGATTGCTGCGATTGTCCGTGCCCCAGCTGAACCGCCGCTCATTGCATGTATGGCTTTAACTTCAGCTTCTAGCCTTATTTGCTCTGGTGTTGGCGTTGTATCCCGTATGGCCCAATATTTATAGCTGCTGCGATGCACATTGAATACGCTACACAACACGCTAATTGGGTAACGCTCTCGTTGATTTAATTTCTCAATTAACGAGAATTGTTCAGGGAGTCGGACATCAAGAGAGCGGTAGCCTTTTTTAATATATCCTTTTCTAATTCAATACGTTGGATTTGCTTTTTAAGTTCGCGGATTTCAATTTGTTCGGGTGTCATTGGTGAAGCTAATGGGGACTGGCCATTCCGTTCTTGCTTTAATTGAGTTACCCATTTACTTACAGTTGATTTACCAACCCCCATAGCTTTGGCTGCATCTTCTTGCGTGTAGCCTTGATCAACTACAAGCTGAGCTGTTTCTAATTTGATTGCAGCAGAATACGTTGCGCGTTTTAATTTCGTCATTTTTTCACCCAAATTTGTATGCAAATAGCATAACATTTCTTTCTTAATGGGTGGCCAAATTAACTATGCCACTACACTTCAGCTTGCTCACAATAATCAGGCAAGATAAAAAGCTTGTTCAGGTTAAGTTTCTTGGCGTTGATAAGTTGAACTATATAGTTAACCAGCCACTCTATAATTTTCCACTTTCCACAACGATTATTACTACGCTTATTTTGTCTACATATGCGGCTGATTTTGCAGCAAAAAGTGCAGTAAGAGAAGTAAAGGCTTTGCAGCGTGGAAACACTGATATTTATTTAAGTTATCCGATAGATTGGTTTGGCGAACAAGTAATGACAATTCCTTCAGTTGTAATTGTGTTGTCGACTTCACGATATACTTTTATATATCACCCAGAAACAAAAAAGGCGGTGGCCATTCCCGATGCGAATTTAGGTAGCATTACTACACTCTCGGCTTCAGGGGGAGGGAAATGAAAAAAATTACCAATGACGCTGAATATTACGCTTGGTTCGATGAAGTAAGTAAAAAGACCGCAAAATTTATTTATGAACAACCTGGTGTTCTTATTACTTTGGGATATCTGACACTAAATTTGGCAGGGTTCGTGTATCTTACTTCTTTATTCAATGCTTTTTCTATCGAGATCATCAAATATATGGAACTTAGTGACTTATTGATGTCATTCTTAGCAGAGCCAGATATTCTTTTTGCAACATCTTGCGCAATTGTAGTGGGAGGGGGAGTGGCTTATGTAGTGAGTAAATTCGATAGAAAGCGTGCTCAGATTAAAGAGCTTAAGGGGTGGAAAAGCTGGCTCTTGAGCCACCGTATTTTATATCGACTCAATCCTTTCTATAGTTTAGTTGTTGTAGCTATGCTTATTTATCCAAATGCATACGCTGGACTACTGGGCTCTTGGAACGCTGAGAGCATAAAAGAAGGTAATGGTAAGCTTTACAATTTTGATTTAATTAACTCGATTAGTCTTGATCAACAAAAAAGGCGTCACTTTCAAGATATGCAAATCATACTGGAGTCTGAACGCTATGTTTTTCTCTATGAAAAATCTAAAAATCGTTCAGTGATCCTATCGAGAGATAACATCGCGAGTATTCAGATAGTTGCGCAGGGTGTGGATAATTGATGCGAAGCATATCGAAGAAGGTGTCATATCGTGATTTGACCTATACCCAAAATGTTTTAACAAATGCTCAGTTGGCTCAATTAAAGTGCATCATTGCAACGAGTTTTTCCAATGTAGAGGTTGAGCATTACTTTGCTCTGTACTTTGAAAGAGGCGAAAGCACAAAGCGTAGACTCCGTTTGTTTTTATCAGGCGGTGAAATTGTCGGCTATTGCTTATTGACCTTTGATGATAGCAATAATGATGTTTGTATTGTTGGCGCTTCAGCTGCTTTTTTACCTGCCTTTAGAGGGAAAAACAGCACCTTTAGGTTTTCTCTTATAGAAGTATTAAAACGTTATATACGTAACCCTCGTAGAAAACTTTTATATGCAGATACTATGCTCAGCCCCGCTATGTTCAGGGCCATGGCAAAAAATATCGCCGAAGTTTATCCGAATAGCTTGTCTCAAAATAGCGCGATAGCAACGCTCTATGACATCATTAACCCGAGTGGCTTGGTAAGTTCCTATAATGGTCTAAGATGTTTGAAGGTTGTTGGGCGCAAAACCAATTACAGCGAGGCTGAAATCGCACGCTTTAGAGAAAGCAGAAAAACTGAGATTGCACTTTACTGCAGTGTTAATCCTGAATTTGATAAGGGAATTGCGCTTGTTGTTATCATTCCTATTTCGCTTACACAATTTATCTTAACACTAAAGAAAATATTATCGAGTAGCGTATCTGGCGTGTTAGGACGAGGATAAGTACCGTCGCTAGATATGTGTTATTGCTTCTAAGTCTGTCAAAAGGTCTTAGCCGATTAAGCTGGTTTAACTTTATGATATATCTCCTTTTTCCTTAATATTTACTAAGCTGAATTCAGTTCCTATTGTGCACTAGTGAGGAGTAAATCCACTTTTCCAAGCAAAGCTTTATTGTTTTCAATATGTTGATGTGATAATCCTTTATGTGGGTTTTTGGATCAAAAAAACGCCCAAACGAGGGGCGCTTTTGATAAAGGAATTTTTCTTAGGTTAGATTATTAGCCGCGAGGACCTGCTGCTTTGATTGCTTCAGAAACATCGTATTTAGCGAAGTTTTCTTTGAAATCAGCTGCAAGTTTAGCTGCATATTCCGCATACTTAGCTTGATCTTGCCATGTATTTACCGGATTAAGTAGCTTGCTATCAACACCTTCCACTGCCACTGGTACATCTAAATTTAGTGCCTCAATGTGCTGTGTCTCAACGCCCTCTAATGTATCGTTTACGATTGCATCAATCACGGCGCGAGTTGTTGGAATGTCAAAACGCTTACCAATGCCATATGGGCCACCAGTCCAACCTGTGTTTACTAGGTAAACTTTAGCGCCAAACTCACGCACACGTTTCATTAGTAGCTCAGCGTACACGCCTGCTGGACGCGGGAAGAAAGGAGCACCAAAACAAGTTGAGAAAGTTGATTCGATATCAGAGGTTGAACCAATCTCAGTTGAGCCTACTTTCGCCGTGTAACCACTAAGGAAGTGATAAGCCGCAGCTTCCTCGCTTAGGATTGAAACTGGAGGTAATACGCCACTCACGTCACAAGTTAAGAATACAACTGCACGAGGCTCGCCTGCGCGGTTTTCTACTTTACGCTTTTCAACATGCTCAAGTGGGTAAGCTGCACGCGTATTTTGCGTTAAGCTTGAATCGGTATAATCAGGAGTACGCGTTTCATCTAGCACGACGTTTTCTAAAATAGTACCAAAACGGATTGCATCCCAAATAACAGGTTCGTTCTTTTGTGACAGGTCGATACATTTCGCATAACAACCGCCTTCAATGTTGAATACGCTACCAGGCGCCCAACCGTGCTCATCATCACCGATAAGAAAACGCTTAGGATCCGCAGAAAGAGTGGTTTTACCTGTTCCTGATAGACCAAAGAATAACGTTGTGTCGCCAGCTTCACCTACGTTTGCACTACAGTGCATAGGTAGTACACCTTTTGCTGGTAGTAAGAAGTTTTGTACAGAGAACATCGACTTCTTCATTTCACCGGCGTAATGCATACCTGCGATAAGCACTTTGCGCTGTGCAAAGTTGATGATAACGGTACCATCACTGTTTGTGCCATCACGCTCAGGATCACAAACAAAAGAAGGAACGTTCATCACCTGCCATTCAGGTAAATTAGTTTTGTTATAAGAGTTAGGTTCGATAAACATGTTTTTAGCGAAAATGTGGTGCCAAGCAGTTTCAGTCGTTACAACGACTGGTAAATAGTGCTCAGGATCCGCACCGACTTCTAAGTGAGAGACGAAGTGGTCATTTTCAAGAACGTGCGCTTCTACGCGAGCCCATAAAGCATCAAACTTAGCACCTTCGAATGGGCGGTTTACGTTACCCCATTGGATGTCATTTTCTGTGCTTGATTCTTTTACGATGAAACGGTCGTTTGGTGAACGTCCAGTACGACGACCAGTTTTTGCAACAAAAGCTCCATTTGCGGCTAAAGTGCCCTCGCCACGACGGATAGCGTGTTCGACAAGTTCAGCTGCGGTTAAATCGACAAAACGAGTAGCGCTTGAAGTCATGTTTATACCTAAAAAGTGAGAGTTGAACGGGATAGCTCTGGGGTACTCTTGCCCTTAGCTAAATTTATAGTAACAGATGAAATTGAGATATTCGAGCCTTTAGAGTGCTTAAAATTACATAAAAACGTCAAAAAACTTGAATAATTTCAATGATACCGGTGTCATAACTTTTGTATGTTTTATGACACCGGTATCACCCAATAGCCATAAAAAAACCGCCAAAAATGGCGGTTTCATTTTGTAATTAAGGGCTAAAGCGCAACTTAATTAAATAACGATTTAATATCTTGCTCGTTAAAAACGTAGTTTTTCAAGCAGTAATGACAGCTAATATTGACTTCGCCGTGTTTTTGCAAGTCTTCCATCAAGGCTTCTAGTCCGACATTTGCCAGCGCATTCTCGGTTTTTTCACGGCTACATCCACATACGAACGAGATAGCTTGTGGTTCAAAAAGTTGAGGATTGTCCTCGTGATACAGTCTTGTTAATACGGTATTCGCGTCTAAATCTAGTAGCTCTTCATCTTTAATCGTGTCGCTTAGTGCTTCAAGATGTTGGAAATCGGCGACAGACTTTTCTTTATTGACAGGCAGTACTTGTAAAAACAGACCTGCAGCTTTCACTTTATCGCCAACTAGGCTTGTTGCGAACCATAAACGGGTTTTCAATTGCTCAGATTGCTCGAAGTATTCTTCTAAACATTCGGCAAGTGATGCTTTAGAAAGTGGAACTATGCCTTGATAGCGCTCGCCTTTTGTCGGTGTAATGGTGATAACCATATACCCTTTGCCCATTAGCTCAGGTACAGATGATCCCGAAACCTCAGATTGCAGCCTTGCCACGCCGCGCATCTGTTGTTTGTGATTACCATTGATCACCGCATATTTTACTGGACCATCACCTTGGAGCTGAACCGCAATGTCACCTTCAAATTTTAACGTAGCGGTCAGTAAACTGGTTGCAACCAATAACTCGCCTAATAGCTGTTGCACAGGCTCTGGGTAGTTGTGACCGCTAATGATGTCAGTAAAAGTCTGTTCTATTTGTACAAGCTCACCACGTACGTCTAGCTTGTCGAAAATATAACGATGAAGTAAATCAGTCTGCATCAATGAAAATCCTAGTTTGATTTCAATTTAAGTAATTCACGGCGTTGTTTCTTGTCCGGCTTAGTGGCAGGACGAGGCGCAAACAAGCTATTGTTTTGGCGCGCCAACGCGTTTTGCGTTCGTTTTTCAATACTTGCTTCAGACTCTTCATAAAGAGTTTGAGCGATAGGAGCTGCTTGTCGCTTTTCCATAATTTTGAGTATGGTTACTTCTTTCTCTTCATATCCTTGGGCTAATTTCACTACCGCGCCGACTTCAACCGTTTTACTTGGTTTACAGCGCTGACCGTTGTAATGTACTTTGCCACCTTGGACCATATCGCGAGCAAGCGCTCGTGTTTTGTAAAAGCGAGCAGCCCATAACCACTTATCAATACGAACTTTCTGTTCAGATTGGTTGTTTTCCTGTTGGAGTTTTGTCACAATTCGTTAACTATTTGTTAGTGTGAAATTTAACCTAACAAATTTAGCATATTTCGTTATGCAAACAAAGTAGATGACAGGCACTAAACTTGTGAGTTAATCGCACTTTACCTAAAAAATGAACTAATATGTGTGTCTATGTTCCAAGGTTAAGTTTAGATTCAGTTAATTGGCCTACGGTGTACCTATTTAATTAAAAGTTTAACAAATGCACGCTTGTTGAAAAAATTTCGAGGCGGTACACTGGGGCGTTCAAGAGAATAAGAAAAGTATTATATGGAATTACAGTTACAACAGCTTCAGAAGTTTTGGCTTGGTTTGCCTCATGCAAAATTGAGTCGTATCATTGTTGTCCTGTCGGTTGTTTACGTTGCGTTTCTCTTTTCGCAATTATTTTGGTTGTTATGGCCAGTGCCACAAACACAACCCTTGCTCCCTGCATCACAACTGTATAGTCAATCAAGTAGCGGTATCACAAGCCAAGGAATTGTCGCTCAAAATTTGTTTGGTGAGGCAAATGCTAAGCCTGATACCAAACCTCAGCCAGTGGTTTCTGATGCACCAGAAACAACGCTCAATGTTAGGCTAACTGGTATCGTGGCGGTCAGCCAAGATGATGGTGCAGGCCTTGCTATTATTGAATCTCAGGGGCGTCAAGAGACCTATTCTGTTGACGCGCCAATCACAGGCACTCGCGCAAAGCTTGCTCGGGTATTACCTGACCGTGTGATTTTAGATGTTAGTGGGCGTTTTGAAACGCTGATGTTAGATGGCATAGAGTTTAGTCGCACTGTGGCGATGCCAACAAAGCCAAAGAAAATCGTCAACAGCACAACTTCACCAACCCCACCTCGAAATGAACTAGCTAATCGTCGCCAGGAATTGCTCAGCGATCCAGGTAAATTATTTGATTATATTAAGATTGCTCCGGAACAGCGTAACGGCGAAGTTATTGGCTATCGCCTCTCACCTGGAAAGGATCCTGAATTGTTCGAACAGGTGGGGCTTAAAGCGAATGATTTAGCAATCGCAATTAATGGGTTTCAGCTCACGGATATGAAACAGGCTATGTCAGCTATTAATGAACTTAGAACGAGCACAGATGCGAACATCACGATCGAACGAGACGGTCAGGTGATGGATGTGCAGTTTAGCCTGTAAAGTTACTAATTTTGGAGTTTTAGAATAATGGGTAAAAAGCTACACCTCACAAAAACCAAAAAAGGGTTAGCTAAGTATGCAACGCTCTTGATTGCTGCTGGTATTTCACTTTCTGTTTCTGCGGTTGAATATGCCGCGAACTTCAAAGGTACCGATATTAATGAATTCATTAATATCGTTAGTGATAAGCTGAATAAAACTATCATTATAGACCCTAACGTGCGCGGTAATATCAATGTTCGCAGTTATGAGCTGATGGATGAAAAACTTTATTATCAGTTCTTTTTAAATGTGCTTGAAGTATATGGTTATTCAGTTATTGAAATGGATAGCGGTGTGCTTAAGGTGGTTCGTAGTTCTGATGGTAAAAAGTCGAACGTACCTTTGGTATCTGGTGAAGAGCTAGGTAACGGTGACGTAATGGTAACACGCGTTGTTCGCGTGAAGAACGTTAGCGTGCAAGAGCTTGGTCCACTTATTCGTCAATTCAGTGACCAAAAAGATGGTGGTCACGTAACCAATCTAAATTCAGCAAACGTGATGATGCTAACCGGCCATGCGTCCTCGGTGAATCGCCTTGTTGATATTATCAAAACGGTTGACCAAGCGGGCGATAAGCGTGTTGATATCGTTAAGCTGAAGCATGCCACTGCTGAAGATGTTGTTAAAGTCGTTGAAAAGATTTTCCAAGACTCAGGTAAAGGCGGTGTACCAGACTTCCTTATCCCGAAAATTGTGTCAGATACCCGTACCAACAGTGTGATTGTTAGTGGCGAATCACAGGCCCGTAGCCGCGCGGCTGAGCTTATCAAGCGTTTAGACGACGAGTTGCAATCTCAAGGCAATACTCAGGTCTTCTATCTGAATTACGCAAAAGCGGAAGACTTGGTTAAGGTTCTTCAAGGCGTGAGTAAATCGATTGAAGAAGAACAAGCTGCAGGTCAGCAAGCAAGAACTCGCAGTAGTAGCAAAAATGAAACCAGCATAGAGGCGCATGAAGACTCAAACTCGCTGGTGATTACCGCACAACCAGATACAATGCGGTCATTAACTCAGGTGATTAAAAAGTTAGATATCCGTCGTGCCCAAGTATTGGTTGAAGCGATCGTTGTTGAGGTTTCTGAAGCCGATGGTATTAACCTAGGGTTGCAATGGATTTCAGAGAAAGGCGGTATGTTGCAGTTTAACGATGGCACAACTGCACCTATTGGATCCATAGCTGTTGCTGCTGAGCAAGCGCGTGACAAAACAGTCACTAAGAATATATTAGGTTCAGAATCTGGAAAGGCAACATCATATGACGAGACTGTTGAGGGCGATTTGACTGGGCTTGCCAAAGTTCTAGGTGGTATCAATGGTCTGGCGGCTGGTATTGTGAAGAATGACTGGGGTGCTATCATTCAAGCGGTAACCACGGATACTAACTCAAATATTCTAGCCACACCGTCAGTTACGACTATGGATAACGAAGAAGCGTCCATGATCGTCGGTGAAGAAGTACCGATCGTGACTGGTTCTACTGCAAATGACAATAACTCAAACCCGTTCCAAACGGTAGACCGCCAAGAAGTAGGTATTAAATTAAAAGTAACCCCTCAGATTAACGATGGTACAGCCGTTCAACTGACGATAGAACAAGAAGTATCAAGCGTGAAAGGTGCAACGTCGGTGGATATTCGAGTGGCTAAACGTGCTATCAATACCACGGTTATCGCGGATGATGGTGGCATGGTTATCTTAGGTGGTCTGATTGACGAAACCGTTCAAGAAAGTGTTTCTAAAGTACCATTATTAGGTGACATTCCAGTTTTAGGTCACCTATTTAGATCAACAGGGACTAAGAAGGAAAAGCGTAACTTACTCGTCTTTATCCGTCCGACGATTGTACGTGATAGCCGCAGTATGAACGATATTAGCCATTCAAAATATAATTTTATCCGTGGTGAGCAGCATAAACAAAGAGAAGATGGTATCGAGTTAATGCCATTTGAAGATACGCCTATCCTTCCTAAGTGGGACGACAAGCTTACTTTGCCACCGACGTATGAAGAGTTCTTGAAAGAGCAAAATAGAAAAGAGCGTGAAAATGATTGATGAGAAAGTCACGCCAGACTTAGGAGCTGAGGCTGAAGAGATGGCAGCTCAGTTGCAAAGCGCTGAGCCAATACTAGGCGAAGTAGCTGAAATACCTGTCGTACCGACGATTTCCTTGCGTTTACCTTTTTCATTTGCACGTCGAAAAGGGGTGTTACTCAGCCCTGATGGCGATCAGGCTAAGCTTTTTCACAAAGGCACGCTTGATCTTGAAACGCTGATGGAAGTACGCCGCGTTGCAGGCAAAACATTACATCTCGAAGCGTTAGATGAAGACCGCTTTGAGCATATGCTTGAGGCGTCTTATCAAAGAGACAGCTCTGAAACACAACAGATGATGGAAGATATCGGCAACGAGATGGATTTGTTCTCGCTTGCTGAAGAATTACCACAAACAGAAGATCTGCTTGCTGCGGATGATGATGCGCCTATCATCAAGCTCATTAACGCCATGTTGAGTGAAGCGATAAAAGAAGGTGCGTCGGATATCCATATCGAAACCTTTGAGCAAGAACTGGTTATTCGCTTTAGGGTTGATGGCGTACTGAAAGAAGTATTGAAGCCAAATCGTAAGTTGTCTTCATTATTAGTGTCTCGTATCAAAGTAATGGCGAAACTCGATATCGCAGAAAAGCGTGTACCGCAAGATGGCCGTATCAGTTTGCGGATAGCGGGGCGTGCGGTGGATGTGCGTGTATCGACGATGCCATCAAGTTTTGGTGAACGAGTGGTGCTGCGTCTACTAGATAAAAATAATGCGAGATTAAATCTTGAAGATTTGGGCATGACCCAAGCAAACCGCGATGCGTTTGCGGAGCTCATTGCCAAGCCTCACGGTATCATATTGGTTACCGGTCCAACGGGTTCAGGTAAGAGTACAACCTTGTATGCGGGCATGACACAAATCAACTCTAAGGACCGCAATATCTTAACGGTTGAAGATCCGATTGAATATGAGATCCCAGGCATTGGCCAAACACAAGTAAATCCAAAAGTGGATATGACATTCGCTCGAGGTTTACGTGCGATCCTACGTCAAGATCCAGATGTGGTGATGGTTGGTGAGATCCGAGATTTAGAAACCGCGCAAATTGGTGTTCAAGCATCTTTGACCGGCCACTTGGTATTATCCACACTACACACTAACACGGCCGCCGGTGCTATCACGCGTATGGAAGACATGGGGGTTGAGCCGTTTCTTTTGAGTTCATCACTGCTCGGCGTGCTGTCACAGCGATTGGTAAGAACGCTTTGTCCTAAGTGTAAAGAAGCGCATGTAGCTGATGAGCGAGAGTGTGAGCTGCTGGGGGTTGCCAAAGACAGTGGCACACAAATCTTCCGTGCAGTCGGCTGTGAAGAGTGTAATTTCAATGGTTACAAAGGCCGTACGGGTATTCATGAGCTTCTCATCGTTGATGAGCCTATCCGTGAACTTATTCATAATGGTAAAGGTGAACAAGCGGTAGAGAAATATATTCGTAAGCGTACGCCAAGCATCCGACAAGATGGCTGTTCGCGAGTACTCGCTGGCCGAACAACCTTAGAAGAAGTAATGCGTGTTACACGTGAGGAAGGCTAATGGCAGCGTTCGAATACCGCGCCTTAGATGGTAAAGGCAAAGAAAAAAAAGGGATTTTAGAGGCGGATACGGCGAAGCAAGTTAGGCAAATGCTAAGAGAAAAAGCCATGATGCCACTTGAAGTTTTGCCTGCTGCTGAGAAAGATAAAAACCAAAGTAGTGGTGGTTTTACGCTTTTTCAAGGTTACCGTCCCTCGGTATCAGATCTTGCCTTAATCACGCGTCAGTTGGCGACCTTGATCCAATCTTCTTTACCTGTTGAAGCTGCGGTGATGGCTGTAGCTGAGCAATGTGAAAAGCCAAGACTAAAGCGTATGCTGATGGCGGTAAGATCAAAAGTCGTTGAAGGCTATACGCTTGCAGATGGTATGTCGGAGTTTCCTCACGTATTTGATCACTTATACCGCTCAATGGTTGCCGCTGGAGAAAAGTCAGGGCACTTAGATGAAGTACTAAATCGCTTGGCCGATTACACTGAGCAGCGCCAACATATGCGTAGCCAAATTACGCAAGCTATGGTGTATCCCATTATTTTGGTTATCTTTGCTATCGCGATAGTTTCCATTCTATTGGGGACGGTAGTACCAAAGATCTTGAAGACCTTTGAGAAGTCTAAGCAAGCACTGCCTTGGACAACAGAGTGGGTTATGGCTGCCAGTAATTTTGTACAAAACTACTGGATGATCACGTTGGCAGTGGTTGTCATTGGCACCTACGCGATTAAAAAAGCATTACAAAAACCTAAGATCCGCTTTTGGTATGATAGCAAGCTGCTGAGTTTACCGGGTCTTGGTAAGGTAACTCGCAGCGTGAATACTGCACGATTTGCGCGTACCTTAAGTATTCTCTCATCGAGTTCCGTTCCACTGCTTGAGGGCATGAAAATCTCAGGTCAAGTACTTGAGAACGAAAAAATCAAAGCATCCGTTGCAGAAGCAGCGACTCGGGTGAGTGAAGGTGCAAGCCTTAGAGCGTCGTTGCAACAGACTAAAATGTTCCCACCTATGATGCTGCACATGATTGCCAGCGGTGAAAAGTCGGGGGAATTAGAACAGATGCTTGAGCGTGCTGCGAATAACCAAGAAAGAGAATTTGAAAGTATGGTAAATGTCTCGCTGAAGTTGCTAGAACCTGCGATGATAGCGACGATGGCAATTATTGTACTGTTTATAGTTATGGCGATTCTTCAGCCGATTATGGCGATGAACAAAGCCGTAGGATTGTAGTCAAAAAGGAAAGGCCATCGCATGTTTTTGCATGGTCATCAATAACAGCATTGAGGTAAACATTGTGAAAAAACAATCAGGTTTCTCACTACTAGAAGTGATGGTGGTACTTGTTATCATCGGTATGATCTTATCTATCGTTGCGCCTAACGTGATGGGTCAACAAGAAGAAGCAGCAAAGGAAAAGGCACGTCTAGATATTCGTCAGATTGAAGACGCAATGAAGATGTACAAGCTAAAAAACAAACGCTATCCAACCACAGAGCAAGGCTTGGAAGCTTTGGTAACGCAAACAAATATTGACCCGGTACCAAAACGTTTCCCTGAAGGTGGCTTCATTTCTAAGCTTCCAGAAGATCCATGGGGTAATCCTTACCAATTAGTAAGCCCAGGCGAAATGAGCCAAATCGATATTTTTTCAATGGGTCCAGATGGCGAAGTTGGAACAGATGATGATATCGGAAACTGGGATACGGAAGACGAACGTTAATCTATGTTAGCACCTCTGTACAAGCCGACATTAGCCAAGGTAAAGGGCTTCAGTTTACTTGAAGTCCTTATTGTCTTGGTGATCATTGCTTTTTCAGTAAACCTCATTACTTATACCGTCAGTGATAGTGATGAGGAAGAGCTCGAAACCATGGCTATGCGTGTGCAGGGGACGATTAATCTCGCGTCAGAATTTGCAGTACTAAATCAGGTAGAACTTGGCTTTCATCTGGATAAAGGTGTGATTGAGTTTTTGGTTTTTGATGGTGAGAAATGGCGAACTTTCGAAGCCGACGATATCTACAAACCAATTGAGCTGCCTGAGCAGTACAAAGTGGAATTGATCTTAGAAGATCTGCCGTGGTCTCAAGATAACTTACTTGAGCAAGCAAATTGGCGAGAGTTGATGAGTGGCGGCGACGACGACAATTTACTTGAACTTAAAAAACTCAAGATCCCGCAAGTACTTATTTTATCTTCCGGTGAGGTCAGCGCATTTAGATTAAGTGTGGAAAATAAAGAGCTACAAGAGCCTATCTTCTTCATTGAAGGTGAGTTTATGGCGCCCGTCGGGCTTAAGCGGGAACCGGAAGAATGAGCCCAAGAAAAAGCTTAGGATTTACTTTACTTGAAGTCATGGTTGCGTTAAGTATTTGTGCTGTCGCTGGTATTGCTGCAATGCAAGCAACAAGCGAACATATAAACCATATCAGCTCGCTTGAAGAACAAACCTATGCATCGTGGGTGGCAGAAAATCGCTTGGTATTTTTACGCGCGCAAGGTGATGACTGGCATGGGAAAAATGGTAATAAAGGCGAAGAGGAAATGGCCGGGGTCACTTGGTATTGGCAACAACATATCCTACAAACCGCAGATCCTAACTTTGTAAAGCTCACCGTACACGTTTTCCGCGAGCCTGAACTCAAAAACTCAGTGTATGACATCACCACTTTTATGTACCGGAGTAAGTAGTGACTGTTCATACACCACAGCGTGGTTTCACACTAATAGAAGTCTTGTTGGCTCTAGCGATTTTAGCGGTAGTGGTGACGGCGACTCATCAAATTTTAGATTCAACGCTAAAGGCTCAAGCGGCCTCAGCGGAAAAAATTGCCGAAATAGAAGGGCTACAAACGACTTTCCGGTTGATGGATCAGGATTTTAATCAGATCACTAAGCGGGAAGTTAGAAATGAAGCTGGGGACTTTAGCCCAACTTATATCATTCATGGTCGTTATGAGCTCGATAGCCAATACGATGGTATCGCTTTTGTTCGTGATGGTTGGACTAACCCTATTAGTTTATTGCCTCGCTCTGAACTGCAGGCTGTGGGCTATCGGGTTATCGATGACAAGCTTGAGCGTATTTATCGAATATACGTTGATCAGCTAGATGGAACAGAGCCCCGCGCGCAGGTTATCTTGGAAGATGTAGAAGAGTTAAAGTTTGAATTTTTGGATGACAAACTAAAATGGCAAGCTGATTGGAAGTCTAAATCGTTACCTAAAGCGGTTAAAGTTACATTACAAAGAAAAGACTCGGATCCAATAAGCCGTTTATTTTTAACGCCAGGCAGTGGTGTTGCTGATGATAAGGGGCAACAGCCATGAAGCAGCAAGGTGCAGCTCTAGTTATCGTACTTTTCATCGTTGCATTGGCAGCGACAATTGCCGCTGAAATGGCAAGTAGTTTAATGGTGCAGGTACAAAAGGCCTCGAATATTCAAACTCAGCAACAAGCCAAGTGGTATAGCTATGGTGCTGAGGAATTAGTCAAAAGAGCGTTGATACAAGCGAAAAAAGATGATCCTGATACCGTTAATCTAGACCAGCCTTGGGCTCGTGAAGAAGTGCCTTACCCTGTTGACCATGGTACGTTGAGCGGTAAAGTTACAGACTTACAGGCATGCTTAAACCTGAATGCCTTGAGAGCAAAGTCACAAACAAATGGAAATAACCAAGGTGGTCAGCAGATTGGTGGAAAGAATACAAACCCAGCCCATGCTGCACTATTGGAACTTTTGAAGAATATTGAGGATTTGCCGAGTAACGAAAGCGAGGAAGCCCTTGCTGATAGTGTGTACGACTGGCTTGACGAAGATAGCATTACTTACCGCTCAGGGGCAGAAGAAGACGAGTATATGTCTAATCAGACGCCTTATTTAACGGCTAATAATTTGATGGCGTCCGTAAGTGAGCTACGAGTAATTAAGGGCTTTAATCCGCTGGTGATGGAAAAGATTAAGCCTTATGTTTGCGTGATCCCCGGAAGTGAGGAGCTCGCGGTAAACGTCAATACGATATTGCCAGAGCAAGCGCTTTTACTCAGTGCGCTTATACCTGGTTTATCGAAATCAGGTGCTGAAGCTATTATTTCTGCAAGACCAAAAAAAGGTTTTACCGATATCAATGAATTTTACACGGAAGTCGCGAATCAAGGGGTCAAAGACCCTAACAAGACTTCCAAAATTTTTACGATTAACAGCAATTATTTTCAGTTGCGAGCAACAGCTGTGTTTGATGAGCGACGCTTTTCTCTCACATCAATTATAGAAACAAAAGATGGTAAAGCGTACGTGCTTGCTCGTAAATTTGGAGGCGTAGAGTGACAGAACAATTATTGATCCGTGTGGGTCAGTCACACCAGGAGACAATACACTGGTTAGTGTGGTCAACAGAACAACAACAAATTATTGCCAGTGGTGAATTAGAAGGGAGTGAACAACTTGGTAGCCTTGCCGAAAAAGCGCAAACGAGACCGGTTGTTTTGTTACTACCAGCGACTGCGGTGCAATTACGTACGCTAGAGTTACCAGCAAAATGGAATAGAAAACTAGAGCAAGCCTTACCGTTTATGCTTGAGGAGCATGTCGCGACCGACATCGATGCGCTATTTATCGCAATTGGTAAACCGGGCATGAAAGCCGACACACATACTATCGATGTCGCGATTTGTGATAGCAGTTGGCTACAAAGCTGGTTTAGTGCCTTCGATGATGCAGGGATCAGTGTAAGTAAAGCGCTACCGGACGCCTTATGTCTGTCGCTTCATGAAGAGATGACTAGTGCCGTGCAGTTAGGTCAGCAATGGCTATTCAAACACAATGCTTGGCAAGTTGGCACTGCTGAACTTAGCTGGGTTAATGAGTACCTCGCCATTGCGGGTGTTGAACAGCTGGCGCATTTTAGCCCTGCAAGCGATTTCTCAGAAACGATAACGCTTACTGCGCAACAACAAGATTACGATTTACCTTTAGCCATCTTCGCGAAATCACTATCAAATATTGATTTTAATTTGCGTCAAGGTCGGTTCGCTGCGAAGAAAAAGCAGCCGCAGTGGTGGCGTGACTGGCGCAGTGGCCTAATAGCGGCGAGCGTGGCAGTAGTGAGCTTTATCGCAATTAAAGGCACTCAGCTGTATGTGATAAGTCATCAAGCTAATCAGCTAGAAACCCAAGCGGTCGCTATGTATCAACAGGCATTTCCAAATAAAGTAGTGCGTCCGCACTTATTGAAAAAACAGATCCAGAATGAGCTTGATGCGTTATCTGGCACGGAACAAGGCGGTTTGCTCGAATTAACTAATCACTTTGTGGCTATTTATGAAGAGGTCGATGCCTTCGCGCCTGAAACGCTGCGTTACGACAAACGTAGGAATGAGCTTAGAATTAGAGCACGCGCAAAAGAGTTCCAAGTATTTGGTCAGGTCAAAGCAATTTTAGAGCAACGCGGTGTAAGTGTTGAACAGGGTGCCCTGAACAATGATGGTGACTTTGTGGTGGGTGAAATTCGCATTCGAGGTGCAGCATGAAGCAGCAAGTAGTGAACTATTGGCGTGGTTTAAAAGAGCAAGAACAAAAACTGTTGATTGTTGCTGGCGTTATTTTTGTCGTTTTTGTTCTAGTAATGGGTATATTCAAACCTTTGAATCAGGCTGTCAGCGATGCCGAAGCTAAGCTAAAACGTAATCACGAACTCGTAAATTGGGTTGGTCAAAGCGTGAGTAAGCTGAAATCTAGCAGTCCTGCACAGGTGATTAGCGGCGGCAATATCAGTCAGATAGTCAATAACACCCGTGGCCGTTTTCAAATTGATATCAGCAAAATGCAACCTAGTGGCGAAAGCTTGCGTTTAACCATCGATGATGTGGAATTTAATAAACTTGTTGCTTGGATAGATGAACTGACAAATAAGCATGGAGTAAAAGTAGATAACCTAGACCTTACACAAGGGAATTTACCTGGCTTTGTGCGTGTTAGTCGCTTGGTTTTAGAGAAATAATTATGAAAAAAACACTATCTCTACTCATTATATTTTTACTCGCATTTATTATTTTTAGTGCTTTTACTATGCCAGCAGCGGTGTTGCTGCAAGTTTTTAAAGGTCAATTGCCAGCTAATTTGCAGCTAGGTGCAGTAAATGGTTCTGTTTGGCATGGTCAAGTGAGCGGTGTGAGATTCAATAACATTCAATTGAATCAGGTTAAGTGGGAGCTTGAACCGTCGTCATTACTACTTGGTGATTTGGCAGGCAATGTACAGTTTGGTAATGCGAGAGATAAAAATGAGATCTCAGGGAAAGCCAATTTCTCATCGAATTTAGTAAGTAAATCAGTGACGGTAAATAATGCCTCACTTCGTTTCAGTGTTGAGCAGGCTATGGATCAAGTAACTCTGCCATTGCCGGTTGATGCCAAAGGGCGCGTTATCGTCAATGTGAAGGAGTACCAAAGTGGTGCACCGTACTGTGAAGGGCTAAATGGTGAGATAAGTAGTCCAAATATTGATGTTAAAGGCATGAATGGTTGGTTTAGTATCGGCGATCTTAGTGGTCAGCTCGATTGTAAATCAGGAGATATTGCCGTGGTTGTTGACCCTGAAAACCGTTTGGGCTTACAGGCTGATGCGACATTAGCTGCCAATTTCCAGTTTCGCGTGTCTGGTAATATCAAGCCAGATGCAAGTCTACCAAAAGAAGTACACGATGCTGTTAAGTTTTTGGGTAGACCGGATGGCGAAGGTCGTTACCCAGTAAATTTATAATATACTTCTGTCATATCAGACTTTAGTTAATCTAATCTCAGGTTAGTTATTAATATAAAAGCATTTTTGTAGGCGCTTATACGGCGCCTAAGTTCAAGGCAACACTATGCACGACTTCTCTTTTACTGCAGCTGATCAGCTGAATTTAGAAAACTACTTTTCTGCGCGCAAGCTTTCTATTGATATTGCTTTTTTACAAGGATATTTATTTGCTACCTGCATAGACCCAAACGGTATTGAGGTTGAAAAGTGGCTTAAGGCTTTAACCAACGCGGATCCCGAATTGGATGAGAGTATTGCATTTGCATTGATGGCTTTACATCATGAGATTTCTGAGCAGGTATATGAAACTGAATTTCAATTGCCTTGGAATGGTGAAACACCACTTGAGCAAAAAATTAATTGGGCCGAAGGATTTTTAATGGCGGCGACGCCCTTTTATGAGCAATTGATGTCCAGTCCGCTCGCCGACGATATTAAACAAGCTTTGCAAGTCAGCACAGAACAACTGGGGCTTTTTGCACTTGGTGAGCAACAGCTAACGATTTATTGTGACAAAGTAGGACAGTCACTGACCGAGTTTCAACTAACTCAAGCACAATTGGCTGATGAGTTTGCCGCATCTTATGCTGAATTAGTCGAAGTTGCCGCAGTGAATAGTGGGTTATTTGAATAATCTTTACGCGAGATCTAACTCGATAAATGTGCAACGCTGTTGGCATTGCGCCACGGCTCTATTTGACGTCGATTGGCTTAAACCGAGAGCAATGGGTTGCTGGCAGCTTGGGCAATTGACAACGCGTCCTTGACTAAGCTTTTTGATGAGCGCTTTTTGATCATTAAAGGATTTTGCCGACTTTTTATTTAATTGACTAAAGTCCATTATAACCCCTTTGCTTCATGAATAGCTTGCTCCGCAATTTCACAGATTTTGACGAGATCGGGGCCGTAGAAATACAGGTTATAGTCGTTTTCTTTACAATACTTGAGGTGGAAAAGCCTTACTTTTTCATCTGTTGCAAGGGCTTCGTCAATGTAGCGCTTTTCGTCATCTGTCATGGTAATTGTTTTTACGACATTGGCTCTGGCGATTCTTGCAGCCGTGCTGCGTTGTACTTTGCTGGACTCGCTGAGTACTTCAACGCCTTGACCAAGTAATCTATCTCTTGGCTCTTTAATCAATGGATGATCCACAGTAAACAGAGCAACGACTATAATGGCTAATACTAAGAATTTTTTCATAATCTGACGCTGATTTGATCTAGCTAACAAAAATCTTGTTCCTAGTGTAATAAACTTGTCTGTCAGGTCGCAACAAGTCTCTCATCATTTATGGTGGGTTTTAGCTCAACTTACTATTAATCATAGAGTTTCAAAGCGTATAATAGTAAGCGCTAAACTATGTCATGGGGCACATTGCAATAGTTTAGCCTGTATTTTTCAAGGTCACTGTAGCAAGTGCATCTCGTTCCAAAGCACTAAGGAGCTTCCATGGAGAACGAAAGAATCAAGGTTAAAAATATACCGTCTGAAGTAAAAATTCAAAAGCCAATAGGTGGCACTGAAGGGAAATCGCTCAATAGCTCTACGCCCGATCGTTTTAATCCTCGCAATCGCATATATGTCCGGGCGGTGTCTGGCCTACATCAACTGCTAAGAAGGCGTATCGGCTTTATTGGTATGTTGGCATTTATGGCTTTACCTTGGTTAAATTTTCACGGTCATCAGGCGGTGTTGTTCGATATTTTTGAGCAGAAGTTTAATATTTTTGGCATGACACTATGGCCACAAGATCTGACTATCTTTGCTTTTATTCTGATGATAGCAGCATTTGCTTTGTTCTTGGTGACCACTTTTTATGGCCGAGTATGGTGCGGCTACACCTGCCCGCAGACCGTTTGGACGTTTATCTTTATTTGGTTTGAAGAAAAGTTTGAAGGAACGGCAAATCAACGGAAAAAACTAGATCAGAGACCGATGGATTTTGACAAGTTTTGGCGAAAAACGGCAAAACACGGTAGCTGGATACTCTTTTCACTATATACCGCAATCACTTTTGTTGGTTACTTTACTCCGATCCGCTCATTGATCCCTGATTTACTTACTTTTTCAGCAGGCTTCTATTCCGTCATTAGCATCATCGTGTTTACCATTTGTACTTATGGTAATGCTGGTTGGATGAGAGAAATTATGTGTTTACACATCTGTCCCTACTCTCGCTTCCAATCAGCCATGTTTGATAAAGATACGTTTACCGTCGCCTATGATAGCGAACGAGGTGAAAGTCGAGGTCCTCGAGGACGCAAACAAGATCCAAAAGAGCTTGGGCTAGGAGATTGTATCGATTGCAACCTGTGCGTTCAGGTGTGTCCTACCGGTATCGACATTCGTAATGGCTTGCAATATGAATGTATCAACTGTGGTGCGTGTATTGATGCCTGCGATGGTGTTATGGATAAGATGAACTACCCGCGCGGATTGATTGCTTACACTACAGAGCGCAATTTAGAATCATCTAGCGAAAAGACCAAACCAGTACGTGGTAAATTAATCGGTTATTTATTGATTCTGGTCGTTATCACTGGTGCATTAGTTGCGAACATTGCGATGCGTAAGCCGATGGATCTTGATATTATTCGGGATAGAAATCAGCTTTATCGTGTCAATATTGAGGGATTGGTAGAAAATACCTATACCTTGAAAGTGATAAACAAAGCGCAAGTTGAGCAGAAATTTTCTATTGCTATAACGGGTCTCAGTAATTATCAGGTGATCGGTAAGCAAGAGGTGCACTTAGCTGCAGGCACGACATTAGATGTGCCACTCTCTGTTGTGATTGACCCATATGATTTGAAAAAGCCAGTAACTGAATTTGAGTTTGTGCTTATTAACCAAGACGATCCTGAAGAGCGGCTGGCGCAGCCGACCAATTTCTTCAAAGGAAGATAATAGAGTAAGGTAAAGCGAGGTATAAAACCTCGCTTTTTTATAAACATTATGAACGATTTTAGTTTTAACGCGCTGACACCGGATCTTATTTTAGATGCGATTGAGGCACTTGAGATATATCCGACAACGGGATTATTGGCCTTAAACAGCTATGAAAACCGTGTTTATCAATTTGGTGCTGAGGACGGCAAGCGTTATGTGGTGAAGTTTTACCGCCCAGCGCGTTGGACGGATGAACAAATTCTTGAAGAGCATGAATTCGCACTGGCAGCGAAAGAAGCTGAAGTGCCTGTTGTGGCACCTTTACTTATTGCTGGGCGTAGTCTGCATTTTTATGAAGGTTATCGCTACACGTTGTTTCCAAGTGTTGGCGGACGCCAGTTCGAGCTCGATAATCTAGACCACTTGGAAATTTTAGGTCGCTACCTAGGACGCTTGCATTGTCTGTCGGCTGAGCGAGCATTTGAACATAGACCACAGCTCAATACTCAGCGGTTTTTGGTTGATGCGCAACAAACACTACTAAAAAGCCAGTTAGTGCCTAGTCATCTACATACTCCATTTGTTACTATTCTTGAGCAAGTTATTAACAAAGCAACCTCAAAGTATCAAGTTGCCAAAACACTTCGGCTTCATGGGGATTGTCATGCTGGAAATTTATTGTGGTCTAGAGATCAATTGATGTTGGTGGATCTTGATGATTGTCAGCAAGGCCCTGCAATACAAGACTTGTGGATGATGTTAAATGGCGACCGCAACGAGCAATTGGTACAGTTAGACACCCTGCTTATGGGTTACGAAGAATTTATGCCGTTTGATTCAAAAGAGCTTGCGTTAATTGAGCCGCTACGTGCCATGAGAATGGTGAATTATATGGCTTGGTTGGCACAGCGCTGGCAGGATCCTGCATTCGAACGGAACTTTTCTTGGTTTGCGACAGACAAATACTGGGAACAACAGATCCTAGCGTTAAAAGAGCAATTTGCCGCATTAGATGAACCAAGTTTGAGCCTATTTCCTTAAAATTAGAGAGAGTAACATGCTAAAAAAATTAAAAATCGCACTTATTGCATTACTTTTGCCTATTGCTGCAATGGCTTCAGACTTTACCGAAGGTGAGCACTACACAACCTTAACAACCGAACAGAGTAAATCAGAGAAAGTTACCGAGTTTTTTTCCTTCTACTGCCCTCATTGTTTCCGCTTTGAGCCAATTGCAAAAGCGATTGAAAAGAACTTACCTGAGGGGGCGTACTTTGAAAAAAGCCATGTGAACTTCCTGCGAGGTGTTCCTACAGAAACGCAGAGCAACCTAAGCTATGCCTATATTATTGCTGATCAAGCAGGCAAAGCGGATGTGATTGCTGAGAAGATTTTTAATGCTATTCATGTTGAAAGAAACAAACTGTTAGACATTAAAGATTTGAAAACGCTAATGGAGTTAAATGGGATTTCTGCTGAAAAGTTTGATCAGGCTGTTACGAGTATGCCAGTCGTGAGTGCTGAAAATAACATGCTTAAAGCACAAGAAAAATTTTCTGAAGCGGGTGCGCTTACAGGCGTTCCAACTTTTATCGTAAACGACAAATACAGAATCGAAATGAAAGGTATCAAGAGTCAAGAGCAGCTTGATGAATTGATCGCATATCTATTAAAAAAATAAGGACTGGAGAAAGTTAGTATGTTGAAAGTATTAAAAGGCTTAGCGGTTGCACTAATGCTTCCTCTTCTTGCTCAGGCTGCGCCATTTGAAGAAGGTGTTCATTATGAAGTTATTGCCGAGCGTGGCACGAAAAAGCCTGAGGTAATGGAGTATTTTTCATTTTATTGTCCAGCCTGTAACGCAATGGAAAATTTAATCGTTGACGTTAAACCAAAGCTGGATGAGGGCGTTAAGTTTAAAAAGAGCCATATAGATTTTGTTGGTCCAAGAGAGCCTGAGATCCAACAGGTGTTGGCACAAGCACTTGCAACTGCTGAAGTGCTGCCACAAAAGGACAAGATAATTGCAGCCATGTTTAATCATATTCATGGCAAGCGTGCAAAAATCAATGAACTTGCTGATGTAAAAGATATCTTTATTGCGCAAGGTGTTGAAGAAGAGAAATTTGATAAACTTTATGCCAGTTTCTCTGTTCGTACTAAAGCATCAAAAATGCAGCGTATGCAGAAGACCCTTTCTGATAAAGGTGCGCTAACAGGTGTACCAATGTTCGTGGTAAACGGTAAATACAAGCTATTGCTTCGTGAGTCTGGCACGACTAAGCCTGAGCAAATTGCTGCTTTGGTGAATTATTTAGCAAAGAAATAAAATCTAATTTGTATTAGACTAGCCCTGCAATTGTTGCGGGGCTTTTTTATGTTTAAAATTTTAGTTTCTAGCTGCTTATTAGGTTATCCAGTGAGGTATGACGCCTCTTCACAAAGCCTTCAAGACAATACATTACAGTATTGGCGGCAAAAAAATTGGGTCTTACCGCTATGCCCCGAAGTATCTGGTGGCTTACCAACACCTCGCCCATCGGCTGAAATAGCAGATGGTAAAGTTTTGAGTAAACAAGGGGACGATTTTACCACCGCGTTTGAACTCGGTGCTAAAAAAGCGCTAGCGGCTTGTCTTCAGTACGATATAAAGTTTGCGTTGTTAAAAGAGTCTAGTCCGTCTTGCGGCAGCAATCTGATTTACGATGGTAGTCATACAGGTAAAAAAATAGTAGGGCAGGGGCTGACGGCGTCTTTATTGCAGCAATCCGGTATTCAAGTCTTTAGCGAAACTCAGCTGCCAGCACTTATCACAGCGATGGCAGCCAGTCGTTAATCGTTAGAGATCACTTCTCACTAAGTAAACGCCAGATTCAATATGATGGGTATAAGGGAACTGATCGAAAATCGCCATACGTGCGATTTTATGTGTTTCACATAACAAGGCTAAATCACGCTCTAACGTGTCTGGATTACATGAGATATAAATAATGTTGTCGTAGTTGCTAACTAAGCGACAGGTCAATTCATCCATGCCAGCACGAGGCGGATCGACAAGAATCGTTTGGCAATTATAGGACCGTAAATCAATACCATCTAATCGAGAAAACTTCTGCCCTTTCATGGCTTGTGTAAATTCTTCACTCGACATGCGAATAATATCTAAGTTATCGACTTTGTTCGCTGCAATATTAAATTGTGCAGACTTTACTGATGATTTAGAGATCTCAGTAGCCAGCACTTTATTGAATGAACCAGCCAATGCGATTGAAAAGTTACCGTTACCACAATAAAGCTCTAGTAGGTCGTTGCTTAGCGGTTCACTAATGGACTGTGCCCAAGCTAGCATTTTCTGATTCACTTCCGCATTCGGTTGCGTAAAGCTGTTCTCAACCTGCTGATAAATATATTCTTTACCGTTAACGCTTAGTTTTTCAGTTACATAGTCGTTGCCAAACACAACCTTTTGTTTTCTAGCACGACCTATAAAATCAACTTTATAGGTTTGTTGCAACTCGGCTCTTAATGTCTGCATGGCAGTTTGCCACGCTTCATCTAACTGCTTGTGATAAAGCAAGCTGATCAGTACTTCACCGCTCAGCGTCGTGAGATAGTCGATCTGAAACAGTTTACGACGCAATATTTCGTTGCCTTTCAGCTGATGTATCATCACCTGCATCATTTCATTGACAAGCGGCGCACCAGGATCAAAGCTATCAACACGGATCTTTTCTTTTGTTTGCTGGTCAAACATGATGTGAAACAGATCTTCACCCTCATGCCATACTCTAAATTCACAGCGCTGGCGGTAATGGCGAGTTGCAGATTCATACACTTCAAGTGCAGGTGCATCAAACTGTGCAAATTGTGTTGTGATACGCTCAGCTTTATCTGCTAACTGTTGCTCATATGCTGAATCATCAATTTTTATTACTGCCATGCTAAAACCATCTATGTTGAATTAAGAGGCGCTATTTTAGGGAGCGTTGCTAATTTGTCCAGTCTAGCATCACTGATACGTCTGGTTTGCTGTTTTTTTAATCATTATACTTTAGCTTTGCGCAAATATGCCGATAATCTAACTAATATATTGGAGGGCATACCATGAAAATCGGGCAATTAAATCAGTTGCTCAATCCAGCGATGCAGCATAAGCCTGGAAAGAGCAAAGGGATAGGACCAAATATCCAAATTAATTCGGACAGCTATGCGGGGAATAAATCTAAGCTAGCAGCTAAAATTCTTGATGATAAGCTTGCCGAAGCGTTAGGGATTGAGAAGCCGACACAAGATAAAAAAGACAAGCCACTATTTGATTTTGAATCTATTGTCAAAAATGTACTCGATTTTGTTCAGGGTGCAGTGAAGAAAGCCAAAGTCGACGGCAAAAATGATGACGAATTGAAATCCATGCTCGATGGGGCACGTAAGGGCGTGCTTCAGGGTATTGATGAAGCCAGCGAAGAGTTAAAAGGCATGGGCGCTTTCAATTCCGACATCGAAGATGGTATTGAAAAGTCACGAGAAGGGATTTTTAAAGGTTTAGATGATTTTGAAAAAGAGCTGTTTGAAGAAAAGTCGCCAAAGGCATTAGCAATCAGTGCCGCGCAGTTTGCGAGCCTCTCTAATCAGGCTGAATATGCATTTACAACGGCTGAAGGGGATGAAGTCGTTATTTCATTCTCCGATGCGTATGCTCAGGGGGCCGCTGCGAGTGTCGCGCAAAAAGGTAATGATTATGGCATGGCATATGGCACAAAGTCCTCTCACGAAGTCAGTTTCTCAATTAAGGTAAATGGTGAGCTGAACGAAGAGGAGCAGCAAGCAATTAACGATATGATGGAAGATATCCGTAATGTCAGTGACTCTTTTTTCGGTGGTGAATACGATGAAGCTTTCGATTTGGCAAAGTCGCTTAGTTTAAACTCTGATCAGATCGCTAATTTCACGATGGATCTAAGACAAAGTAAAACGTCTGCTGCGATTGCTCAATATCAGCAAGGCAATCCAATGAAAGAGTTAGAGAAGGCATTTATGCCACTGAATAAGCAGTTAGCAGATGTGCAAGAGCAAGCTAAGGGACTCAATGCCGATAATGAGTTGCCAAACCTGCTTGCTTGGATGAATGAAGGTCAGTCGAGACTAAATGAGTTTTTGGATTATGCTAGTAGCTTTTTTAGTAAACTGAATGAACTAAATAAAGAGCAAGTTGAGTAAAAACAAACAAGCTAAGCCAGTTTATTTTCGCGAGGACTCATGGCAAACTTCATACTTCATTGATTTGAGGTATGAAGTTTGTCGCATATTTTGGTTTTCGATTCGGGGATCGGTGGCACCAGTGTGCTGTCGCACTTAAAGGCATGTTTGCAGGGGGTTTCATTTAGTTATGTTATGGACAACGCTTTTCTCCCTTATGGTCTTCAGCCTCAAGAGCTAATCAAATCACGTATCAAGGGACTTATTCGTTGGCAACAGCAATACTTGGGCAATGTTGATCTTATCGTTATTGCATGTAATACCGCTTCAACATACGCATTAGAAGAAGCCAGAAAACATACCCAGATACCAATTATAGGTGTGGTTCCTGCTGTTAAGCCTGCTGCATCTAGTTCAAAGACCAAGCACATCGCACTATTGGCAACACCGGCAACGTCAAATAATGCTTATACACATAAGCTCATCATGGATTTTACCTCAGGTTGTAAAGTTGAAACTTTGCATTCAACGGAGCTTGTAAGGATCGCTGAGCACTTTTATTGGCATAGCGAGTTGGATAAAGAGGCACTTTGTGCGGAAATAGCTCGGCTTAACATTCCAGCCACTGTTGATAGGCTAGTGTTGGGATGTACACATTTTCCTTTGATAGCTCACGATATCAAGAATTGCTTACAGAAGCATGTGGAGCTGGTTGATTCAGGCAAAGCAATAGCCAATCGCGCAGTGTCATTGTTGGGAAGTCAAATAGTAGGAGAAAAGGTGCCGAGTGCATCGGAAGTGCGTTTCTATGCAACGGCACCAATAATGGGTAGTAAAGAAGCAATCTCTATTATTAATTTAAATAAAGATTAATTAAGCGGGTGAGTGATCCATCTCACCTTCAGGCTTTTGCTTTGCTTCTCTTACTTTTAATGTACGCTGTTGAAATTCACGCTCATTGAGTTGAGTAATCGCCTTTTCTGCATCTTGCTTAGACATCTCAACAAAACCAAAACCACGTCGTTTGCCTGTGTTTTTATCCTTAAGTAGACGAACTGAAAATACTTGCCCTTGCTCTTCGAAAAGTTCGCGGACAACATGTTCGTTGGCTCGATATGGTAGATTGCCTACATATAATGTAGTAGTTGATAAGTTTGATTGTTTTTCTTGTTGTGTATCACTTTTTAAAAACTGGCTTACTACACTACCGAT
>NZ_CP068023.1:0-107500 GCF_016695175.1 Pseudoalteromonas sp. GCY | reverse complement strand
CGCTGAGTGAAACCATCCAATGTGCGCTGACAGATATCGACAGCCTGAAAATCAGGGATCATACTATAAAGTACACCCTCTCGAAGTGCGCCACCGGCAAGACCCATAGATTGAATATCCAATGACTTGAATAGTGCAATCAAAATTGCAAGGCCCGATACAAAGACTAAGCGGCGTTCTTCAATTAGCCCAGGTAAAGTTAGCGCAGCCACCGTTTCACATTCAATTGCTTTAAGCTTTACTTCTTCCAACTTGCTTAGCGTCAGTTGTTCATTCTCGCCCATCGCAGCGAAAATCTCCTGAATGGCTTGAACAGTACCTGACGCACCAATAGCTAACTCCCAGCCAAGCTTTTTATATTTGACCTGAATAGGCTGTATTACCTGCTTTGCTGCCTGCTCAGCAGCGTCAAAGTTTTCGAAACTTAATAGGCCATCGCTGAAATATCTATCTAGATAAGTCACACACCCCATATTTAAGCTTTTATACAGTAAGGCATCAAAGCCTTTTCCAATCACGACTTCGGTACTCGCGCCACCGATATCAATAACGAGTTGCTTACCTTGACAGGCAGATGTGTGAGCGACACCTTTATAAATGGTTTTCGCTTCCACTTCCCCACTGATCACATTTACCTGATGATTAAGGATCTGCTCCGCTTTTTCGATAAATGTGTGAGCGTTAATAGCCAAACGCAATGTCGCAGTCGCTACAATACTGACGTTTTGCTTGGGGATATCTTGTAAGCGCTCAGCAAACAAAGCAAGGCATTCCCATCCTCTTTGCATCGCCTCAAGCGACAATTCATTTTGGTCATTAAGCCCAGATGCCAGCCTCACCTTCCTTTTCACACGGCCAATTGTGTGAATACCGCCTGCCATATGTTTCGCTATCAACATATGAAAGCTGTTAGAACCTAAGTCTATTACAGCGTAAATATCTTCCTTCGAAGCAGTCTTTGCCACTTTTTAAACCTCAACAAATCGCTTTAAGCGCTTACTACTTTACTATCCAAGTTTACTTGGATTGTGGTTTTCTATAGCCACCTGTTCGGCGACCACCACCACGTTGCTTGTTACCACTATTACCATGGCCTGAATGACGACGTTTATTTACTTGAGGCGCACGCAAGTCAGTTAATAGTGCTGTTTTATCATAATGAGAAACAGGAATTGCATGCTCTATGTATTCCTCTATCTCATGTAAATTATAGGCGTATTGCTCGCACGCGAAACTAATCGCATGTCCAGATGCACCAGCTCGACCCGTACGACCAATGCGGTGAACGTAGTCTTCTCTGTCATCCGGCAAGTCAAAGTTGAACACATGACTTACTTCAGGAATATGTAAACCACGCGCAGCAACATCAGTCGCCACCAGTAAATCAACATCGCCACGCGTAAACTGCGCTAAAATTGATTGGCGTTTCTTTTGGTTCACATCGCCAGTAAGCAAGCCAGCACGGTGGCCATCTGCTTTCAGCCATGCATACACGTTTTCACAGCTGTGCTTAGTATTAGCAAAAATGATTGCCTTCTCTGGCCACTCTTCTTCAATCAAAGTCAGCAGTAAAGGGATTTTGTCATCTGTTGACGGGTGAAATAGCTCTTCTTGAATACGCTTGCCCGTTTTTACATCTGGCTCAATTTGTACATGAATAGGGTTGGTCATGTGTTCGAATGCTAACTCTTGCACTCTGTATGAAAGTGTTGCAGAGAATAATAGATTTAATCGCTCTTCACGACCTGGCATGCGATTGAACAAATAGCGAATGTCTTTGATAAAACCTAAGTCAAACATTCGGTCTGCTTCATCTAGCACAACCACTTCGATATCATTGAGGTTATAAGCACCCTGCTTATAAAAATCGATTAAACGCCCAGTCGTTCCGATTAGTATATCCGCGCCTTTTTCCAGTTGAGCCCGTTGTTTTTCGTAATCTTCGCCACCATATACAAGGGCAAGCTTAAGATCACAACGTGGCGCAATGACTTGCGCGTCCTTATGTATTTGTATAGCCAACTCTCGAGTCGGTGCCATAATAATTGCACGAGGTTGCGTTTTTTTATCCTTTTTGGTCTGCAATAGGCGATGACAGGTCGCGGTCAAAAACGCAAGGGTTTTGCCCGTACCAGTTTGTGCCTGGCCCGCGATATCGCGGCCTTCACAGATGTAAGGTATACACTTTGCTTGGATTGGCGTACAAAATTCGAAGCCATTTTCCTGTAAACCGGCGACCACTTCCGGTGCTAAAGCAAAGTCGTTGAATTTTTTATTGGTCAAATGTGTCTTAGTCATAGCAATAAAGCATAACGTTTAAACTTGCAATAAGAAACAAGAGTGTTTAAATACGCATTAAATATTTCGCCTAATTCTAACGGAGAGCGTAATGAGCGACAAAATTATCCAACTAACTGATGACAGCTTTGAAGCTGACGTAATCAAATCTAACAAGCCTGTACTAGTAGATTTCTGGGCAGAATGGTGTGGCCCTTGTAAGATGATTGCGCCTATCCTTGATGAAGTTGCAGAATCACACGGTGACCGCGTAGCGATCGGCAAACTAAATATCGACCAAAACTCAGGTACTCCACCTAAGTACGGTATCCGTGGTATTCCAACACTATTACTGTTTAAAGATGGTGCAGTAGCAGCAACTAAAGTTGGTGCTCTATCTAAGACTCAACTCGTTGAGTTCCTAGAAAACAACCTATAATTCAGGTTGTTAGACACTCTGCGGCATAACTGCCGCAGTTGTGAAGCTGATCTATATCATTTTTAATAGAATAAAATTTGTATAAACACTGGACGACCCGACGCCTAGCTGCTAACTTATAAAGCCACAAACCTTTAAGCTTTATCAAATCAACCTCTCTCGTGAAACTAACGAGAATGACAACTGTAATAAAGAACCCACCAATATGCATTTACGCGAATTAAAAGACAAGTCAATCAATGAACTTGTAAAACTTGCTGAGTCCATGGGACTTGAAAACGTAGCTCGTTTAAGAAAACAAGATATTATCTTTGCTATTTTGAAAGCGCACGCGAAAAGCGGCGAGAATATATACGGCGGCGGTGTTTTAGAAATTTTACAAGATGGCTTCGGCTTTTTACGTTCTTCAGAAGCATCTTACCTAGCTGGCCCTGATGATATTTATGTTTCTCCGAGCCAGATTAGACGTTTCAGCCTGCGTACCGGTGATACCATCGTTGGTTTAATCAGACCACCAAAAGATGGCGAAAGATATTTTGCATTATTGAAAGTTAATGAAGTTAACTTCGATAAGCCTGAAAACTCTCGTACCAAAATCCTATTCGAAAACCTAACGCCTATTCATGCTAATGAGCGTATGGTAATGGAACGAGGTAATGGTAGTACCGAAGATATTACTGCTCGAGTATTAGACCTTGCTTCTCCAATCGGTAAAGGTCAACGTGCACTTATCGTTGCACCACCAAAAGCGGGTAAGACAATGTTGCTACAAAACATTGCTCAGTCCATCACATACAACAACCCAGATGCAACTTTGATGGTACTACTTATCGATGAGCGTCCGGAAGAAGTAACTGAGATGCAGCGCCTTGTTCAAGGTGAAGTTATTGCCTCTACGTTTGATGAACCAGCTAACCGCCACGTTCAGGTAGCTGAAATGGTAATCGAAAAAGCAAAACGCTTAGTTGAGCATAAGAAGGATGTTATTATTCTACTTGACTCAATTACACGTCTTGCTCGAGCATACAACACGGTTATTCCTTCATCAGGTAAAGTATTAACTGGTGGTGTTGATGCCAATGCACTTCACAAGCCTAAGCGCTTCTTCGGTGCTGCGCGTAATGTTGAGGAAGGCGGAAGCTTAACCATCATCGCAACGGCACTTATCGATACCGGCTCTAAGATGGATGAAGTTATCTACGAAGAGTTTAAAGGTACGGGTAACATGGAACTACACCTAAACCGTAAGATTGCGGAAAAACGTGTATTCCCAGCTATCGACTTCAACCGCTCTGGTACCCGTCGTGAAGAACTGCTAACGAAAACTGATGAACTTCAGAAAATGTGGATCTTACGTAAGATTGTTCATGAAATGAGTGAGATCGATGCCATGGAATTCCTTATTGATAAGCTTTCCATGAGCAAAACAAACGATGAGTTTTTCGACTCAATGCGTCGTAAGTAATTAGACTCCAAGTCTAGTTATTGCAAAGCCAGCTTATGCTGGCTTTTTGCATTTCAGGTTCGCCAACTTCCTGTTTTTGTTCTATACCTACCTTATAAAATTAAAACGCATTTGAATAATGAGCCTAGGGACGTAGAATGAAGCCGAGTCGTATTATTGCCGCTATCACGCTTTTTAACTTGGCTTCTGTAACACTCGCAATTACCTTACTATCCTCTGATGAGGCTAAAGTAGCCGTCGCAGTTAGTGCTTTAACACTGGGGGCACTATTGCAATTCTTATGTTTTAAAAAAGCTTTTTCCGCTGAAAAACATATGGAACACCTAGTTCGCAATTTTATCAGTGACAATGGTGTCGACCTAACGTATCGCTTTAACGAACAAGATAAGAATATTTCCAAGTCCTGCCTACTAATGAATGATTGCTTCGCCGTTATAGAACATATAATTAGTGAAGTGTACGCATCTTCTTCTCGACTTCACCCAATGGCAGATAGCTTAAGAGATACCTATGCATCCATGACACAAAAGGCGACGCTACAACATACTCACGGTGAATACTTAGCCACCTCGATACAGTCTATGCTAGAGATTTCTGCGCGTTTAGATACTAGCTTAGAGCAGATCTACGCATCTGTAGAAAACGCCACAACGGCAGTGAAACAGACCCGATTAGATACCGATAAAAGTCAAGAAAGCCTGCTAACACTTGCAGATAACATCAAAAAAACCAGTGAACAAATAGAGTTACTCAAAACTGACAGCAATGAAATTAGTTCTGTGCTTGAAGTAATTAATGGTATTGCAGAGCAAACCAACTTACTTGCGCTGAATGCCGCAATTGAGGCCGCACGAGCAGGCGAGCTAGGGCGAGGCTTTGCCGTCGTTGCTGATGAAGTTCGTAATCTCGCAGCAAGAACGAGTCAATCTACCAAGGAAGTAAGCCAAGTAATTAGAAAAATACAATCAAGCACAGATTCTGTTTATGCGCTGATGCAAGCGGCGCTAAAGGAAACTGATAACACGGTAAAATTAAGCGAAGCTTCTACAAAAGAAGTGGATGAAATAGAAAACGCGATGCTTTCTATCAATCAAATGTCTCATGACATTCATCAACAAGTTGGAGAGCAGAAGCAAGCTTCTGACGCTGCTCAAGAAAGTATAGAGTCTATGGTACACCTAAATTCCGATGCACTTTCAAGTACAAAAATACAGGCCGTTTCCAATCGCGACCTTATAGCCCTCTCGCAAAGCATTCATGAAAAACTGTCTATTTTTAAAATCACCGACTACACCCCAGAACTAGATACCAGAACAGACAGCTCCCGTGTATCAATCAGTGATGTTAAGCAACCTGACAATTTAAAGCTGGAAGATTCAGACGATATAGAGTTATTTTAGGAGGCTAATGATTCTTGAGACTTTAACTGATCACACATTGCTAAAAACAAAGATTGAAATTGATCTTCGCCCCCTTGCTTTAATACTTTCTCAAATTCTATAGCGATACTCGCAAGCTCCGGAAATTCAAACATAGATGCCGCCCCCGCCAGCTTATGACAAATAGTCTGAAGTGTGATCAGGTCTTTGTTTTGCCAAGCATCAATCAGCAAGTAGCGCTCTTGCTCAAAAGTGCTTGCGAAACTATCTCGCAAATCCGATAAATCAATATTAAGTTCATACGCTTTGCCGTCAGACTCAAAGTTTAAATGCGTATTCAATACGGCTAATAATTCATTTTTATTAATCGGCTTGCCAATATGACCATTAAATCCTGAATCAATATATGATTTTACCTCTTCCATCAGTACATTAGCGGTTAACGCGTATATTGGACCAGAGTAGCCCGCCGAGCGAATGATCCGAAGTGCCTCGACCCCGTCCATTCTTGGCATTTGAATGTCCATAAGCACCAAATCAGGAAAGTCACTAAGACACTGTTCAACCGCTCGAGCACCATTTTCGGCTACAATAACCGTCGCCCCCGTTCGCTCAATCATGCGAGAGAATAGTTGCCGATTCTCTGGGTGATCTTCCACAACCAGCACCGTACCTGAGAGCAAAGGTTGCTTGGACTGCGGCTCTTGAATTTCGGCAATAGCCGTATTGAGGTAAACCGTACAAGGGACATTGAAGGAGAAAACACTGCCATGATCGACAACACTTTGTACTTTGATTTCACCATTCATCATGTGAGCAAGCTGGCTCGACAAGCTTAATCCGAGCCCAGAGCCACCAAAGCGCCTTGTTATACTGTTGTCAGCTTGTTGGAAATTATCAAAAATTCGGCCTATCTGCTGCTCAGTCATGCCAATGCCAGTGTCCTTCACCACAAACTGTAAACCATGGTGCGTTTCAGATACCGCCAATTCAATACGGCCTTTTTCGGTAAACTTTAGGGCATTACTTAGCAAGTTTATCAGTATTTGTTTTACTCGAATGTAATCTAGACGCACGTAAGCGTTAGCCCTTACCTGATCACAGACGATAAACTCCAATTGCTTACTCTGTATATTTTGTTGAAACATATCACATAAGTCAGCAAGTAAGCTGCTTACCGAAAATTCCGTCGCTTCTAGCTCTAACCGCTCGGCTTCGATTCGACTTAAATCCAAAATATCATTGACGAGATCGCGTAAATGCAATCCTTGATTATAAATAGTTCTGACCGATGCTTGTGCCTGAGCATTTAAATCTTGTTCGACCAACAAGTCTTCTGCGTGTCCCAGCACCGTAGTAAGTGGCGTTCTGATTTCATGGCTCATGTTTGCCAGAAATTGACTTTTCACTTGATTGGCCGCTTTTAACTCATCCGCTTTTTGCTGAAGCTCAGATGTTCTTAATGCCACTTTTTGGCTTAACTCCAGTTTTGCTCTTTGCTCAACCTTACGTCGATAGAGTGCGAAAGTTGTCAGTAAGGTTAATAGCGCGATGATAACACCCAACAATTGTAACTGGCTGCGCTGCTCCTCTTTCAATAGCTGTAATTTTTGTTCTTGCTTGAGCACTTCGACTTCTCGAGAAAGCTCACTGGCCTCATACTTAGCACGATAGTCATTAATCCGTTTCAGCATGTCATCATTCATCAAGCGGTTTTGCGCTTCCAAATTTTGTGAGTCATAGTCTCTAGCGCGCTTAATATTTCCTTGTGCCGCCTCAATCAGAGCTAGCAAACGAAGTGCCATACGTTCTCTTTTCTGTTCATGCATAACTCGACTAGCCGCTAAACTTTGTTCTGCATTAGTCAGGGCTTCTGTCAGCCGCCCTTGAGCGAAGAAGATTTGTGCTAAGGTAAATTGGGCTTCCATAAGGTTGGCAGGATTCTGAGCCTTTTCAGCATAATAGAGCGCAAAGTTGGCTTCTTTTTCGGCTAGTTCTAATTGGTTTTGTGAATAGCTCAATAAGGCAAGATTGCCATATTCAAATGACAAGTGGCGGACGTCATTCTGCGCTTCATAATAAGCAATTGCTGCTTGGTATGACGCTTTGGCAAGCGCGGGGCGTTTAGTCTCAGTGTATAGCACACCAAGATCTGCCTGAGCTAGCGCAACACCATATTCATCGTTTAACTCGACGAATGCGTTTAGGGCTTCATGGAGCATTTCTTCCGCTTTGTCATAGGCACCTTGACGAATATAAACACCCGATATATTTAGTAAAATATCGGCATGATCTTGAGCATCGCCAAACTCTTGGTAAAGCTCATCAGCTTTTAAATAATTATGTAGTGCTAAATCCAGTGTGAAGCTATTAAAATACGCTAGACCCAAATTACTATGTAAATTGGCCATTTCTATGGGGACATTACGTTGCTCAGCTAGCGCTAATGCTCGTGAGTAAAACTCGATTGCCTGTTGATAATGACCGAGGTAAAAGTAGCAGATCCCTTGAACCTTCACTGCTGTAAAATGGTTGTCACTCAGTCTATCTGATTGCGTTATCAACTCTAACTGATTGAGAAAAACGAGTGCATCTTTGAATTGATTTTGTTTAAAAGCAGACTTACCTAGGCTAAGCAAAAGCTCTACTTTTCTTGCCTTTCCCAGTTGTTGTTCCGCGAGCAACTCGGTGCCCAGCGTTTTTTGTTGTTGCCAATTGGTGGTTTGCTCCACCTCTGAGATGCGCTCAGCAAGGGGGCTATCATTTAGTGTGGCGTTAACTTGAAAACAACTGGAGAAACACAGACAACAGGCAAACACAGACCATGGCTTTAGTTGCCTCGATAAATTCATTGTTGCTCTCCATTGCTTATCATTTAGTCTGCGTGGTAGTGTGAAGATACACCAAGACTAAAGAGGCGACAATGTTCAATCCGCTAACAGATGTTATTTTTAGACTAATTTGTCAGAATCAATCTTTAAAAGTACACACTCTTGCCGCTGCTCTGATGGAACAACAGCAACTACCTCGCCTTGATGAAGATGAAAATAAAAATCTATTTAAACGTAACTTCCTGATCATGAATGCCCTGTATCAACTTCAGCAAGAAGTGTTAGCTGAGGGCCAGTATCTACATGTTGAAGCACTCAATATTTATCTAGCTCCACAATTAGATGAACACCAATTAGCATTAGATGATCCGCTCAGAAGTTACTATTTAGACTGGCAGCATTACGAAACCAGTAGTGAAGAAGTCAGTGCTCTGTTGGATAACTTTTGGCAGCGCTTTGCATTTAATGGCGCTCGCCAGCAACTTGCCATCAAACCTGACGAATTAAACGCGATTAAAACACGCTGGAGACTTTCTGAAGATTATGATCGCAGGATGTTAAGTCAATGTTGGAGAAAACAGGCCCTGACTCATCACCCGGATAAATCAGGTGATGAGGAGACTTTCAAACGCTTAATGAACGAGTATGAAATACTCAAGCAGGCCTTAAGCACGTAAGGCTTTATAGCGCTTATTTTTAATCTTACTATTGTTAAGCTTACGTAGTGCAGGCTTCACTGCCTCGCGTTTTACAGCCACGAATGTTTGCACATCATAAATATTGATTTTACCAATTTGCTTAAAGCTTATGCCCTCTTCACCCGTCAAACTGCCTACGATATCTCCTTTGCGGAGTTTTTGCTGCTTTCCGCCTTCAATCATTAGGGTCACCATATTCGACTTATAGGCTGGTTTTTCGAGCAGTGAATGACCCGGCAACGTGCCATGTTTTAGCTCTTGACCATATATTTCCGCCAACTGTTTTATTTTGAAGGCTTCTTTTTCTCCATAAAGAGATACTGCGATACCTTTATGCTCACCCCGACCCGTACGACCAACACGGTGAATATGCGTTTGCGGCTCAAGTGCCAAATGATAGTTAACCACAAGCTCAACTTCCTCAACGTCGAGCCCTCGAGCGGCAACGTCAGTGGCAACTAAAATATTGGCACTCTTATTGGCAAAAGTGAGCAATGACCACTCACGTGCACCTTGATCTAAATCGCCATGTAACTCGACGCAAGCAAGTCCGGTTTGACGTAATTCTTCGAATAGTCGCTTAGTCTCAGCTTTGGTATTACAAAAAACGATACAGCTTTGCGGCTGGTGCTGCATTAACAGCACTCTCAGCGCGTTAAAGCGCATTCTATTGTTGTCTAATTTATAAAAGGTTTGCTTAATGCTGTGGTGTGCTTGTTCTTCTTTCGCTTCAACAAACTCTGGCTCACGCATATATTGCTTCGCCAGTTTCATGATCTTGTCTGGGTAAGTCGCACTAAACATCAGTGTTTGTCGAACTTCAGGCACATACACTAGAATGCTTTCTAGCGTTTCAGTAAAGCCCATATCCAACATCTGATCGGCTTCGTCGAATACCACAGTCTGCGTTTCAGTCAGCATGAGTGAGCCATTAAAAACATGCTCTTCAACCCGACCAGGTGTACCAACAACAATATGCGCGCCATGTTGTAACGCCCGAGTTTGAGGTTCAATTGGCGTTCCTCCGCAAAGTGTTTGCACTTTAACGTTACCAATTAAAGCCGCAACTTTTCTGATCTCTTGCGCCACTTGGTCAGCCAACTCTCTCGTTGGGCACAATACCAAAGCTTGAACCTCATTGCACTCGGGCTGCAACTTATTCAGCAGCACAAGTGAAAACACCAGTGTTTTACCAGATCCGGTTTTCCCTTTCACGACTATATCTCGTCCAGTCAGCGCCGGCGCTAAACTCACAGATTGTACTGCCGTTGGCACCATGTAGTTAAGATCTACAAGGCGCTGAGCAAGCGCTTGGTTTAGAGGTAATTGAGAAAATGAAGTGATCGACACAGTGCTTTCCTATTCGCTATCTTAATCGCGTATTTTATACCAAATGTGTAAATTCGCTAACCGCTTTACCCTATTATTCCAAGATAAAGCGCCCTAGATTGTGGATGAATTTTCCTCATCGCAATACACGGACTTACATCACAATTTATGCTTTAATCGCTTGGTAACTCCATTTTTACCAAGGATTATCATGAAGTTTAAATCACTATTGGCATTTGGTTTATTAAGCGCAGGTTTGAGCACAGCACTGCAAGCCGAAGAATTTACTACACAACAACTAGAACAAGTTAAACAAGTCAGAGAAGCGGCAAGCCACAGCAACCTAAGCTGGCAATTACTGGAATCCCTCACCACAGAAGTAGGCCCACGCTTACCGGGTACCGAAAATGATAAAAAAGCGGTAGCTTGGGCAAAGAAACAATTTGAGCAGCTGGGCTTTGACAAAGTCTGGCTTGAGGAAGCGACCTTTCCTGAATGGCGCCGCTACCATGAGTCTGCAAAAATACTGATACCGAGCGAACAACCACTGCACCTTACTGCGCTCGGTAACAGCGTTAGCACACCAAAAGATGGGCTAAGTGGTGAGGTGGTTTTATTTGAAACCCTCGATGAGCTTATTGCCGCGCCAGACAATAGCTTAAAAGGTAAAATAGCCTTTATTAACTACCGCATGAACCGCGATATTGATGGTAATGGCTATGGACCCGCGGTAAGAGCTCGTAATAGCGGCGCCGTAGAAGCAGCTAAAAAAGGCGCTATCGCCTATATGATGCGCTCAGTCAGTACCAGCCACCACCGCTTCGCGCACACTGGCGGCAGTCACTATAAAGCGGGAGTGACAAAGATCCCGTCAACTGCAGTTGCGAACCCAGACGCGGATCAGCTAGCACGCCTTATCAACTCAGGTCATGCCGTTAAAGTCGCGCTAAATATTCAAACCGAGGACTTAGGTGAAGGAACCAGTTACAACGTCATCGGTGAATTCACGGGCACCGAATTTCCAGAGCAATATGTCTTGATTGGTGGCCATTTAGACTCTTGGGATCTGGGTACTGGTGCGCTCGATGATGGCGCGGGTGTTGCGTTAACAATGGCAGCAGCGAAACATATTGCCGATGTAAAACGCCCTAAACGTAGTGTCCGCGTAGTCCTATTTGCTGCAGAAGAGCTAGGTCTTTGGGGAGCAAAAGCCTACTTTAAAAAGCATCAGGCAGAATTAGACCGCATCGTAGCCGCGTCCGAGTCCGATTTTGGTGCGGACGTAGTGTATGCATTTGAATCAAACGTAAATGCCGCCTCTTTACCGGTTGTACGTGAAATTGCAAAGCAGTTGGCACCACTCGGCGTTACTTATATTGGCAAAAATAGCGCACATGGTGGTCCTGATTTAATTCCGCTGAAAAATGCCACATCGGCTCCCATCTTTGCTTTACACCAAGATGGCACGGATTACTTTGATTATCACCACACTGCTGATGACACACTTGATAAAGTCGATCCAGCAAAATTAAAGCAAAATACCGCGGCATACGCCGTATTTGCCTTAATGGCTGCCGACGCCAAAACGAAAATGGCAGGGAAATAAAATCTTACACTTACGGGGACAAGTACACTTGTCCCCTACACTCAAGTTGCCTACCTTAGACATACCCACACGTAACTAACTAATAGAATATGGAAATCAAAAGCGTATTTTTTTCCTTTTACGACACAATATTCAACTTTATCAGTAAATATAAAGTTGCCGTGTCGACACTGATTGTGGTCACTATTGCACTTTACTTTTATAACCAACATCAACAACAAATCGCTAGTTATCAAATATACTTAGCATCCCCACAAATCGATGACCTGATTATTTTCGATGCAGGTAAAAACACAGGGCAAGCTTATGATCCTGCTTTTCAGGTCTTACAAATTACTGAGCTGACAGATGACAACATTGAAGTAAAGGAAAGTGCCTACACTTACCGTACAATGCGTAACATCACCCGAGATATCCGTGTCAGCATGCTAATGACCGATCATTATTTTAAGCCACAAAGGCTGACGCTAGAAAAAGATAACCTATTAGACTTACTTGACGATGAAACCATAATCTCCGTCTACAGACCCGTAGGGATCCATGTGCTTGGCGGCGTTGTTAGACAACGATTCAAAAAGCCGAAGCCACTATATAATGGACCTAAGATCTCTGCACGGAATCAAGAAGCAATTCGCGCTTACAGCCTAGGAGATTTTGAAGAAGCAAAAACGGGATTTGCAGCGGCGGCTAAAACTGGCAATCCCTGGGCACAATATAACTATGGAACAATGCTTCGTGACGGTGAAGGCGGTGCAAAAGACATTAAAAAAGCGATCCACTGGCTTAAACTTGCCGCCGAGCAAGGTAATCATAAAGCACAAACGGCCCTGACTAAGTTATGTCAAGACCACCCATGTTAACTGTGACTTTGCTTGTGATACTGCATGGTTAGAACGTTTGCTTCAAACTCTTGCTGTGCCACCGGTTTAGAATGGAAATAGCCTTGTGTCATATCACACAGTAAATTCTTTAAAAACATACATTGTGCAGGGGTTTCAACCCCTTCCGCAATGACTCTTAAGTTTAATTTATGCGCCATCAAGATAATCGCACTGACGAGCGCTTTATCTTCTTCATCTTCTGGTAAATCACGAATAAAGGTTCTATCAATTTTCAATTTAGAAAGCGGGAAGCGCTTGAGGTAACTCAACGACGAATATCCAGTACCGAAGTCGTCAATCGCCAGTTCTACGCCCATTTCTCTGAGTGCCTTCAATTGCGATAATATTTTATCTGAGTTTTCAACCAGCACCGACTCTGTGATTTCCAATGTCAGATATTTCGCTTCCAGTTTGGTATCTCTAAGTACTTTTCTTACTAGCTCGACCATATCTTGGCGTTTAAACTGAATACTAGAAACGTTAACTGCAATAAATAAGGGCCTACCGTAGTTGTCTTGCCAGGCTTTAACTTGAGAACAAGCGTGATACAGCACCCACTCTCCAATGGGTAAGATAAGGCCTAGTTCTTCGCAAACGGGAATAAACTGATCGGGTGAAACATGGCCCAGCAACTCACTTTTCCATCTTAACAACACCTCGCAGCCAACGAGGTCGCCGCTGCCAAGCTGTGAAAAAATAGGCTGGTACACCAGTGATAATTCTCGATTAGACAGTGCTTTATGCAAAGCACTTTCTAACACGCTACGCGCTTTGGCATGTTGATGCATCGCTGAAGTGTAGAATTGAAAACAGTCGCGACCATGTTCCTTGGCTTTATACATTGCACTGTCGGCATTACGTAGCAAGATTTTTCGATCGGTGCCGTCATCTGGGTAAAGCGTGATCCCCATACTACCGGATACATAAGCTTCGTGCCCTTCCAAATGAAAAGGGTTAGCTAACGCACGTAAAATCTTAGTCGCAACCAGCTCTAAATCACTGATAGAACTTATATCTTGTAGCAATAACGCAAATTCATCCCCACCTAATCTTGCAACGGTATCAGAACTGCGCACGCACTCATTAATACGGTTTGCAGCTTCTTTGAGTAATAGATCACCAATATGGTGCCCAAGCGTGTCATTCACCGCTTTAAAGCGGTCAAGATCGATAAAACAAATTGCAAAGCGCTCTTCTAGCTGAGCTGCTCGTTTTAATGCTAAATCAAATTTAACGTGATAATGATGCCGGTTTGCAAGGCCCGTCAAACTATCAAAGTTGGCTTGCTGCCACATCAACTGTTCGTTACGTTTCCTCGAAGTAATATCGCTGAATAGGGCTACATACATATCAATTTCCCGAGCTTCGTTAAATACTGCGGATACCTGCAGCCAACTCGGATAAATTTCACCATTTTTACGCTTATTCCAAATCTCTCCTTCCCAATGGCCTTTGTTAACCAAGTCATCATATAACGCATTGAAAAAGCGCTCATCGTGACGTCCAGAATTGAGGATTGCCGGCGTTTCCCCAATTACTTCATCCATGCCAAAACCTGTAATTTCGCTAAATGCGCGATTTACCATTTGGATTTGATTATGCTTGTCGGAGACCAACACGCCTTCAGTGGTTGTCGCAAATACCGTACTTGCTAAACGCTGCTCTCGTTCATTCTCAAGTTCTTCGGTGATATCTTGGATGACATAAATGAAGCCAAGCTTTGCTTGTGTTTCACTTACTACAGGGGCACAAGAAACCCGAACATTGCGATAACCAAATCGAGCATCTAATTGACATTCCAATGTTCCATCAAGCAACAATCGTTCGCTGTCTAATGCATCGAACAGGGTATAAATAGACTTGGATTTTAGATTTTCAAAGCGTTCGAAGTCACTAAGCACTGAGCCATTAGCAGCCTCAATATGATGTGTTTCATCCGTAAACACCAAGTACGCTGTCATACAATCAAAAATGGCACTGAGTTTCGCACCTTGGTCTTGTGCTCGCTGATTGGAGCGCCTTAGCCTGACCAAAACGGTCATCAATACTGCCATCGATAGAATCAGCACAGCTATCACCGCAGTTAACAAAATAACCTGTACCATATTGGCTTGCTTGATTTTTTCAGTCTGCAGCATGACCTGTTGTTCAAGATTGGCTTGGTAATGCCAGAGATCTTGCTGTAGCTTACGCTGCTCACTCATATCTTGAATGATAGAAAGTAACCTAGGTTTGCCATCGCTATCCTCAAATGGTGTTGAGTGAACACTCACCGTTTTCACACTGCCGTCTGCGGTTTGATGTTGGAAGATAAAATAATTACGGCCTTCATTTAATGCCGCTTGGCGCTCATTAGCAACCTGCTCGGCAGTAAATAAGTTGATATCTTGTATGACTTTTGACTCTAATACCGCCTCGCTGTATCCATAAAATGCGGCAGCTGCCTTATTGGCATCCAAAATTTTTCCAGACGTGGGCTCAATGATCAGCATCACCGCACTATGATTAGAAAAAGTATAATATGGTAACTCGTTAGCTGGCGCTGACATACAAAACAGCAACAGCAGCCCCCCGAGCAATTTTGACATCAACTTCAAACTCAGACCCCTCAGGATATCGTTTTATGCAACCGCGGCGACTATAGCGCAAAGGGTATGTGAGCTACATCGAAAGTCGATTTTTGCTTGTTTCATATCAAAACAACTCAACACACACATCTATTTATAACAATTTATACACTTGCTCTGGCGCACTGACAAGCCGATAAGTTCTGAAAGTGTAGTCTATTTCGCAATAGTGTAGACGCAAAAGTGGGTAACTAAACCTTTTCACCATCCCATCCGTACAGCTAGGAAAAATATGCCTAGTTGATATACTAAGCCAAACTCAATTCATAGTGCGCCAATGAAATACCAAGACTTACGAGATTTTATAACCCAGCTTGAAAAACAAGGAGAACTTGTTCGCGTCAAGCAGCCCATTTCCACCAAATTAGAAATGACTGAAATAGCAGACAGGACGCTGCGAGCAGGTGGACCCGCAATCCTATTTGAAAACCCTGTTGGTTATGACATCCCTGTACTGGCTAACCTATTTGGCACACCAAAGCGCGTTGCAATGGGGATGGGACAAAGCGATGTCAGTGAACTAAGAGAAGTCGGCAAGTTACTCGCTTTTTTAAAAGAACCCGATCCACCGAAGGGAATTAAAGAAGCCATTGGCCAGCTACCGGTATTCAAACAAGTGTTGAATATGCCTGCCAAAGAAGTGAAAAAAGCCCCATGCCAAGAAGTCGTATTGAGCGGTGGTGAGGTCGATCTCACTAAACTACCTATTCAACATTGCTGGCCTGGTGATGCAGCACCTTTAATCACGTGGGGGTTAACGGTAACCAAAGGTCCTTATAAAAAGCGTCAGAACTTAGGGATTTATCGTCAGCAGCTATTGGGTAAAAACAAAATTATTATGCGCTGGCTATCACATCGCGGCGGCGCGCTTGATTTTCAGGAGTGGTGCAAAGAGCATCCGGGCGAACCGTATCCGGTATCTGTTGCACTTGGCGCTGATCCGGCGACGATTTTAGGTGCGGTAACCCCGGTTCCAGATACCTTGAGCGAATATGCATTTGCTGGTCTATTGCGTGGTAGTAAGACGCAGGTCGTTAGATCTATTTCTAACGACCTGCAAGTACCAGCGAGTGCCGAAATCGTCTTAGAAGGATATATTCAACCGGGCGAGCTCGCGCCAGAAGGTCCATATGGCGATCACACCGGCTACTACAATGAAGTTGACGACTTCCCTGTAATGACTGTCACCCATATGACGCATCGCAAAGATCCAATTTATCACAGCACTTATACGGGCCGCCCGCCTGATGAGCCTGCCATTCTTGGCGTTGCCCTCAACGAAGTATTCGTGCCGATTTTACAAAAGCAATTTCCGGAAATCGTCGATTTTTACCTTCCACCAGAAGGCTGCTCATACCGCATGGCGGTCGTCACCATGAAAAAACAGTATCCGGGGCATGCTAAACGCGTGATGATGGGCGTATGGTCTTTCCTTAGACAGTTTATGTACACCAAGTTTGTCATTGTTTGCGATGATGATGTAAATGCTCGTGACTGGAATGATGTGATTTGGGCGATAACAACACGTATGGATCCCGCTAGAGACACCACCTTAGTTGAAAGCACGCCTATCGATTATCTCGATTTTGCTTCCCCCGTGTCTGGACTTGGTTCTAAAATGGGTATGGACGCAACCAACAAATGGCCGGGTGAGACCGACCGTGAATGGGGCCAGCCTATCGTTATGGATCCCGAGGTTAAACAACGCGTTGACGAAATTTGGGATACCCTAGGGATCACCATCAAATGACATATATCATCTAACATTGTGCACTCAGCTATGCTAGAGTGCACAGACTTTAGCCACGTGCTTAATAAAGGTAACACATGCAAGTATTAGCAGCAGAGGTTGTCTCAATTACACCTCTTACGGAATTTGTTCACAAAGTTATATTAAAACCTGAAGAAGCGGTGCAATTCGAAGCCGGCCAGTATCTGCAATTGGTACTTGGTGAAAAAGACAAACGTGCTTTCTCGATTGCCAGCAGCCCTTCAAAAACAGAGCAGTTAGAGTTACATATCGGTGCTTCTGGCGCTGACTCTTATGCCATGCAATCACTAGATCACCTACGTAACGCTTTTGATACAAAGCAAACCGTTGCATTAGAAGTTGGTCTTGGCGTCTCTCAGATCCGTGTTGATCAAGCGCGTCCACTAGTACTACTTGCCGGCGGCACAGGGTTTTCTTATGTCAAATCTATGGCCGATCACTTGGCTGAAACGGGTTACGACCAACCAGTATTATTTTACTGGGGTGTAAAAGAAGAAGCTGCGTTGTATGCAAAAGCGGAGATGGAAGCTTGGGCCGCCTCAAATAAACATTTCCAGTTTATTCCTGTGGTAGAAAATGCCAGTGAAGCATGGAAAGGCCATCGTGGTTTCGTTCATCAGGCTGTGATGAAAGATATCGTTTCTTTAGAGCCGTACAGCATTTATATGGCTGGCCGCTTTGACATGATTGGCATCGTGCGTGATGACTTTATCAATCATGGTGCTGAGCGCGACTTTATGTATGCCGACGCCTTTGCGTTTATTAAATAGCGATTTATACAATGTGTGACTGATCTTTAGTCACACATCGAAAAAACAGAACAAACCAATCAAAATAATCCATTTTACCAAGAAAATCTCACCCGCTACTCTCATATTACACACAAACACCGCAAGAAGTATGATGAGTAAACTCTATGTTCGTGACATCATGTCACCCGATTTCCCACTATTAACCGCCGAGACCGAACTGACCAACGCGATTAGTTTGCTGCAAAAGCATCATTTAATTGGTGCACCAGTGATAGATTCACAGCGTCATCTTGTTGGATTTATATCAGAGCAGCAGCTGCTCAAGCCTTTGCTTAATTCTAGCTACTTTTGTGATGGTAAAGTACAGCTGAGAGATTTACTGGCAACGCCTGCCCTCAGCATTGAAGCTGCAACAACCGTTGTCGACCTTGCACAACGCATGCAGCAAAATAGTCCTAAGGTTTATCCCGTACTCAATGAAGGCAAAGTTATTGGTATTGTGACACGCAGCCAAGTCGTTGCGGCACTAAAAGAGAGTTATCTTAGCTGTGCGGGGTGATCCCACACAGCAATTTCAACTTACGCTTTCTTTACAAGCAACGCTTTTTTATCAGCTTCACTTAAAAAGGCAATCTCAACTGCATTGCGCTGCGCTTTATGGATATCACTCAAATCTAAACCTGCCGCCGCAGCTGCATGGCTATACTCGTTATCCAACTCGATACCTTGAACCGCAGGATCATCTGTATTGATGGTTGCCAATACGCCATGATCTAAAAATGCTTTCAAGGGATGCGTTGTTAAACTTTCGACAGTGCTTGTTTGAATGTTACTGGTTAAGCAAGACTCGATCCCGATACGATTATCACGTAAATAGTCCATCAGTGCTGGGTCATGGATTGCTTTAACTCCGTGACCGATACGTGTCGCACCAAGTTCTTTAATGGCTTGCCAGATACTTACCGCACCCTCAGCTTCGCCAGCATGTACCGTCACGCCAAGGTAAGCATCGCGAACCTGCTTATAATGCTCAATAAACAGCTCGCCCGGGAAACCCAGCTCGTCACCCGCGAGGTCAATCGCAACCAACTGCTCTTTAAAGGCAAGTAGCGCGTCTAGCTCATATTGGCACTTTTCCACACCAAATGTGCGTGACATAATCCCGATCAGGTTAACCTTAATGTCTTGACCTTTAACGGCACTTTGTACACCATCGACTACGGCTTCAACAACACCCTGCGGGTGTAGATTATGGTTTTTTGCCATGTAGTAAGGACTAAATCTTAGTTCAGTGTAATCAATACCTTGTGCAACTGCGTCGGCAACATTTTCAATCGCAATACGGCGACAAGCATCGTAGTCACCTAGTACCTTTACGCCCCAATCTAGTTTTTCAAGAAACGCCATTAGATTGGGTGCATTGTCCAACACTTGAACATGCGGGCGTAGACCTTCGAGATCCGTTGCAGGTAAATCCATATTAAACTGCTGGCCAAGTTCTAAAATCGTTGTAGCACGAACGTTACCATCTAAGTGGCGATGTAAATCTAATAGTGGAAGTGTGTTATTGATCATAAGAGACTCGATTTGCAGTTAAAATTTTTGGGATCATACGCACCTAAACTGAGATAGCAAGGACATATGTCAGAATGGAGTATAGCTAACTTTAATGCAAAAAAGCCTGCACATTGCTGCACAGGCTTTTCGTTACGATTTTGCGATTAAATACGCTTTCTCGTACGTATGCATTTTTTCGTAGGCGAGCTGAGCTTGCTTACTCCAACGCGCTTCCCAAGGGTTTGCGCTTAAGGAGTCAAAGATCTTCGCAGCAAGCTCATAATCCCCCTCAGCATTGCAAAGGCAAGCTAATGCGAACAGCAACTCCTTGTCATCTGGATGTTTTTTCAATTGCTGCTGCAGTGCTAACTTGAGTTCATTACTACTTTGCGTGCTGTGTTGCAGATAGTCCGCCAACTGGTGATATTGACCTTGTTTGAGCAGCTTCTTGAGCTCCCCCAACACTTCCGCTATGCGCCCCTGTTGCAGCTTCAGCTTATTAAGGGCTGGTATTGCATGCGCTTTTACTGCCTTAGGTAGCGTACTAAACAAAGTGTCTGCTTGCTCTGGGGCTATCACAAACATGCGCTCGAACACACTCTGCCACTGTACATCACTCCAGTTAAGCTTTTTATACCACTTCGCGATTTGTGCAGCGGCCAGCTCCGGTTGCTTAGCCTGTAGGCATCCTAAAATGTAACCGCTAAGCACCGCAGACGTCGGTTTAGCAATAGACATTTTGTCATCAAGTAAAGCCAACGCCTGTTCACTATTATTTGCCTCTATCCACAGTGCCGCGAGCTGCCCTTGATTATCATCCGATATTGCTTCTAGCTCCGTATTCGCTTTGACAACATCTCCTTGCTTTAACGCCGCTTTGGCTGCGATGGCACGCACATAGTCTTGGCGTTCATCCGGCTGCGGCGTTTTCGTCAATAAGGTTGCGGCTTGTTCCACTTCGCCGTTAATAAATAGCCACAAACTTTCGTTCCATGCTTGTTGCGCTTTTAGTTTACGCTTTCTGGAAAAATGACCTTTCGTATTGACTAGACGATGCCACGACCAACGCACTACCTTACCCAACAACACGAAAGCTGTGATGGCAAGCAACAGCAAGATAGTGAAAGACACTATGCTGCCTTCAATCGTGGTTTGATTAAAAGAGATCAACACATAGCCTTTCTCATCAATGAGCAAATGACTGGCGGCTAGCGCGATAAAAATAAGCGCGAAGGTGATGATTTTTGCCATCATTTTAGCCACCCTTTTACTGCTGCTGGGGTGGCAAGCTCAATCGACTCTTGGCGCTGAACTTCACTGCGGCTCAGCTTGTTTAAAGCCTGCTGCATCGCGCTCACAGGCGCGTGTTGCGTATCAAAATAACGCGCCAACGTGTCGGCCGCACTATCAAGCGCACTGAAGTAAATGCTCGCTTGTTGATCCATTAATGCGGTTTGTGCTTGGGTTAAATAGGCACGCAGCTGCGTGCGTATAAGCAGCTGCTCATTTTTATCTAGGAGTGGGTCTATCACCACTTCATCATGGTGACGTATGGTAATAAAGTCATCAACCAATCCCCGCCAAGAGCGCTTTAAGTTCGCTTGCCAATCATCAACCTGTTGCGACAACGCAGCATCTTCACTCGCTGCCTTTTGCGGAATTTGCTTGGTTTTGATCGCTAGCGTATCAACTTGAGACAATAAACCATGAAGCTCAAAGTAAAGTGACTCCGTTTGCGGCTTAGGCAAGGCCTTCAAAGCGGCAATGTCTTTAGCAATCGCCTGCTTAACAGCAGCCGTGTTGGACTCAGACTCTAAGCTCTCTTGCAAGCGCTGAAGGATAGCGATTGCACCAAGATAATCTTGCTCTGCCGCAACCTTAAATGCAGCAAGGCGCTGTAAATACAGCGCCTCAGAGGCCACTGCTCCGCTTACTTGCTGCTGCGCCTTGGCAAGCGTCTGCGTTAGCTGAGTTTCCACATGCTGTTGCTGCTCAGCCAATCGCTTTGCGACATTGTCTTGCAGCGAATCAAGCACTTTTTCTACTCGCTGAAGTTGCGATTTAGCGCCACTCAGCTGCGTGTTTAGTAGCTGATTTTCAGCGTTAATCGCTTGGTTAGCTAGCAACGCTTGTTGCAACTGTTGTTGCTGTTGCAAATAGACATAGCCAGCACCAGCGCCACTACCCAACGCCACCAATAACGCAAAGAGCGCAACCTTACTCACACCGGCCTTCGCGTGATGTGGCGTTACGGTTTGCTCTGCTGTTTTTGCAGCTTGCTGAGGATTTGTATTCTTTGTTTGCGATTCAGACTGAGTCATTTTGCGCCCTTGCTGCTTGGTATAGTCGATGATACTCCCTGCGATGGCACGATTATCAGGGCCATGACATACCACAATTTGAGACTGTTTGATGTTATAGTATTGCTGTACATGCTCAGCAATACGTTGGCTCACAACAAAGAAAGTGCGCTGAGCCAACCAATCTTTACTTGCTGACGACTGCGTATTAAAAATCGCATCCGCTGCACTATTACTGGTAATGACTATACCTTCAATCTGTTGGCTTCGCCAGTGGTCTAACCAGCCATCTGCATTGTCTTTTACTGCAACACGCTCATAAACCACCAGACTGTCAAGAATAGCACCCCGTGCTTTTAAGGTTTGTGCAATGACGGGACGCCCGCCTTTCCCTTTGACCAATAATACACGCTTGCCCTCAACTGAGGATAGCTGCGGGAGTGCAAGCAAGCCTTCGGAATCAGGTTGTTTGGGGTATTTGGCCTTGATGTTTAGGGTGTGCAGGATAGCATCTGCCGTGCCTTCGCCAACAGCAAAAGCTGCACAATGTCCGGCTAATGGTACTTCTAGTTGGTGAAAGTATCGCACCGCATCCGGCGAGACAAAAATAGCTAACTCAGCTTCGCTTATCATTGCTTTGGCGGTGTCACTCACCGCCACTTCATTAAGCTGCAATACTGGGCAAATCACAGAGCTAATTTGCTGCTGTGTCAGTAACTCAGATAAAGGTTCTGATTTGCCAACGGGTCGAGTTAGCACAACTTTCATTTAAGCGTCCCTATAAACCTCAGCAAGAATTTTATCTGCACCTTGCGCAAGTAATGATTCTGCCAATTGAATTCCAAGTTGCTCGGCCTCTGCAACCGTACCTGAGCATTCGCCGCGCAAGATTTCGCTGCCATCAACAGCGCCCACTAAGCCGCGCAAGTGCACCTGATCGCCCGAGACTTCTGCGTAAGCACCGATAGGAACCTGACACCCCCCTTCCAAACGGCGGTTCATTGCCCGCTCGGCAAGTACACGAATACGCGTATCAGTGTGCTCCAGTGGAGCGAGGAATGCTTTGGTTTGAGCATCATCGCTACGACATTCGATGCCGACAGCACCTTGACCATTGGCCGGTAATGAAGCTTCAGGTTCAATATAACTTGCGATTCTATCCACCATTTCTAAACGGATGAGTCCCGCTGCGGCCAAAATAATGGCATCAAACTCACCCGCATCGAGCTTGGCTAGGCGAGTATTCACATTACCACGTAAATCCTTAATGACTAAGTCCGGACGCGCTGCTCGAATTTGACATTGGCGACGCAGGCTTGATGTGCCAACCACAGCGCCCTCAGGCAACTCTGCAAGTGAGGTATAAGTATTAGACACAAACGCGTCCCTTGGGTCTTCACGTTCACAAATAGTATGCAGCTCTAGCCCCTCTGGGAAATCAACTGGTACATCTTTCATAGAATGCACCGCAATATCTGCGCGCCCTTCTAGCATGGCCTGCTCAAGCTCTTTGACGAACAACCCTTTACCGCCAATTTTTGCCAGTGGTGTATCTAAGATCTTGTCGCCTTTAGTCGACATCGGCACGAGCTCTACTTTTAGATTCGCATGGTGTTTTTCAAGCTCTGCCTTCACAAATTCGGCTTGCCATAGCGCCAAAGCACTTTTGCGCGTTGCAATACGTAATATGGAAACTTGTTCTGTCATGATTTGCCTTTCTTTTATTACAGCGTTATTGCCGCTGCAAAGAGTTAACTATGTGGTGATGGCAGTCAGTCGCGTGCTGCCATACACAATACTGCGTGTAAGATTATTGCTGACTGTTGTCCACAATGCGGAACGTCTTTTGGGCAAGCAGTTGTCCAGACTGCGTCACCACCTCAACACGCCAATCCCCGGTTTGACTCGGCATGACGTTCTTACTTGAATAAGTACGGTAGCGCGCGGCTTGGATCGGCAGCTCCACTTCTGCCATCAACTCGTCTTGATGAAACCACAGGTGCGACACCACTTGATCTTTAAGCGCATGTACTTCGGTGAAAAAGTAGAGCTTGTCACTAAACTGAGTTGTCGCGATCACGTCTTTTAACACGTTTGTTGGTTCGCGGTCGTCAATCATCGTAGTAAGCACAGCGCGGCTGATAAATTGCGTGTCTATTTTTGCTCCTAGCGCGACACTGGCTATGCGCGCTTCAGCATCAAATTGATTTTTAGCTTCAGCCATTACTTCTGTTTCTGTTTCTGTTTCTGTTTCTGTTTCTGTTTCTGTTTCTGTTTCTGTTTCTGTTTCTGTTTCTGTTTCTGTTTCTGTTTCTGTTTCTTCAGAAGTTTGTTGTTGCACTTGGTCTAACGCAATGACTTGAGCGACCTCTATTGAGGTCGTCGCGGCACCAACTGGGGTAAGTTCGGGCGTCGCTAAAGCGGTATCGGGCGATACATCAGCACTTTCGCCCTCAAGCTCCTCATTAGAGTCTACTAATGCAGGAGAATCATTCAGCGATGTATCGGTTTTCGCAATGGTGGCATGCATAGGTACTGTCACTTGGACATCATCTTCATCTGCGTTAACGTTATCCACGACACCATAAACACCCACGGTTGCAATGCCAGCAAATGCTGCCGTTGCCATAAAAATGCGTTTCCAGTGCCATTGATAGGTCACCGCTGAGGGCTCTGAGGGTTGCTTACTCACCGACGTTTTTATGACAATCTTTTGTGACATTGCTTTGCTCCTGTATCTGTCACCAGTACCTTATACCACTTAATATTAATCGCTTAGTCTCGTAATTAACCAAGCGCGAATGGCTTTTAACTCTTCAAGACATACCTGATGCTCCATTGGGTAGTCTTGCCAGCTCACTTCATAGCCTTGCTGTTGTAACGTGTTAAATGCGTGCTCACCTGCAAACATCGGCACGACAGGATCAGCACTGCCATGCGCCATAAAAATAGTGAGCTCGCTTTGCTGAGCTTCTACGCTGAGCTTTTCAGGCACACACATATAAGTTGATAGTGCCATGACACCAGCCAATTTAACAGTTAAACGCGGCGCAAGATGGAGCGCAATCACGCCCCCTTGAGAAAAACCAGCTAGGATAATACGGTTAGCTGGAATACCTTTATCTAACTGTGCCTGAATTAACGCTTCAACCTGAGCTGATGAGTCTCGCACACCTTGCTCATCCGCTCTTTTATCCAGATCAAATGATTTAATGTCATACCATGCACGCATCACCATGCCACCATTTATAGTGACCGGTTGCTCTGGTGCATGTGGAAAAATAAAGTGTACACCCAATTCGTCAGGTAGGTTTAACTCAGATGCAATGGGTAAAAAGCCGTTACCTGAATCGCCCAAACCATGGAGCCAAATAATACTCGCTTTATGTTGTCCTTTGGCAGGATAATCTACAAACTCCAACATTAATCGTGCTGCCACTCTATTGCGATATTTGCTTGTTTAGTCGCCGCATCGCTCATAAATTGCCAAAACTCAGCACCTGAGCGATTATCAATCCACTGTTCCCCACGCAATTCAAAGTGATGACCATTAAACTTAGTCGCCACCCAGACTTGGTGTAATGGTGCTTGTTTGTTGATAACAATTTTGCTCTTGTCAGGGAAAATAATCTCTAGAATTCCCGATGCTGATTCGTAATCTAAATCAGCGTCACAATCATCGATCTGCTCTTCAATAGTCAACATTAGCGCATCGGCTAACTCATGATATTCACTTTCTGTCATCGTGATTTCCTCTTACTGACGCACTGCGGCATGGTGCCTAAGCTTAACTCGCTATTTGAGCAATTTGATGAAGACGAAATTTCAATAGCGAAAAGCTGCTTTTTTTATCAATTCTGTTACTCTGCGATTATAAAGGCACTGACACGAATTATCTAATGAAAGCGACACCTTATAAATTTAGCGTAACGGCACTTGTTTTTACTACTTTAATCGGATTATCGGGTTGCGGTCAAAGCGGTCCGCTTTATTTGCCTGAACAACAGGCTAAAAAACCAAACCAACCGAAAGCAGCACAAGCAAACCAGCCTGAAGCAGAACAACAGGAGCGTTAAAATGGATTATTTCAATTATCAAGATGGCGAACTATTCGCTGAAGATGTCGCCATAACCACAATCGCCGAGCAATATGGCACTCCCTGCTATGTCTACTCGAAGAAGACTTTAGCGCGGCATTATCACGCTTTTACGGACGCCGCAGCCGGTCATCCCCACTTAGTGTGTTACGCAGTAAAGGCGAATTCAAATATCGCCGTGTTGAACGTCTTGGCTCAGCTTGGTTCTGGTTTTGATATTGTGTCGAAGGGTGAACTTGCGCGAGTGCTAAAAGCAGGGGGAGATCCCCAAAAAGTCGTTTTTTCTGGTGTTGCGAAAACGGAAGATGAAATCGCGTTTGCGCTTGAGACTGGTATTAAATGCTTTAATGTTGAGTCGATTGCAGAGCTTCACCGTATCAGTGAAGTGGCAACCAAACTGGATAAGATTGCGCCAATTTCATTGCGTGTAAACCCAGATATCGATGCAAAAACTCACCCCTATATTTCAACTGGGTTAAAAGAGAACAAATTTGGTATTGATATCAAAGCCGCATTTGATGTTTACCAGCTCGCTTATGCACTACCGGGTTTAAAAGTGGTTGGGATCGACTTCCACATCGGCTCTCAGTTGGTTGAGGTTAATCCATTTTTAGCGGCTTTAGATAAAGTGCTGGCCCTAATTTCTCAACTTGAAAAAGCGGGAATTTACTTACATCATCTCGATATTGGTGGCGGTCTTGGCGTGCCTTATGACGGTGAAAAACCGCCACATCCGAGTGCTTACGCTGCAGAGATTAAAGCACGATTGGCGCAGTTCAATGATCTAGAGCTCATTTTTGAGCCTGGTCGTGCGATTGCTGCCAATGCCGGTGTGCTGGTGACTAAAGTAGAATTTATTAAGCCAACCGAGCATAAGCATTTTGCCATTGTTGATGCTGGCATGAACGACATGCTGCGACCATCGCTTTATCAGGCTTGGCAAAATATCGTGCCAGTCACACCGCGAGACGACGTTGACGCGATAAATTACGACGTGGTTGGTCCAGTATGTGAAACGGGTGACTTTCTAGGTAAAGACCGGGTACTTAAAATTAAGGCTGGTGACTTATTAGTACAGCGCAGTGCAGGCGCGTATGGCTTTACCATGAGTTCAAATTACAACTCACGTCCCCGCTGTGCTGAGGTCATGGTTGATAACAACCAACACCATCTAATCCGCCAAAGAGAGCCGTTAGAATCTCTGTGGCAATTTGAGCAACTACTGCCACAATAATCCGACTTGGATACGTCCTAGGGATGCAAAACAAGGCTTAATGCCAAGCAGCTTCCCTAGTCGAGGTATCCATGGCAAAGTATTAGCAAAGTGAGGCCATGGTTTTATACCAAAAGATAACCACTCTATGTTTATAAACTTTTCAAAAATGCATGGTTTAGGCAACGACTTTGTGGTGATAGATAATGTCACCCAAAATGTGTTTTTGTCTCGAGACCAAATTAAGAAGTTAGCAGATCGCCACTTTGGAATTGGCTTTGATCAGCTGTTGATGGTTGAAGCGCCTTATTCCCCGGACTTAGATTTTCATTATCGTATTTTCAATGCGGATGGTAACGAAGTTGAGCAGTGTGGTAACGGTGCTCGATGTTTTGCTCGTTTTGTGCGAATGAAGGGCTTAACGAACAAACACAAGGTTTGTGTCTCTACAAAGGGCGGCAATATCACCCTTTATACCGAAAAAGACGGCCAAGTTACCGTGAATATGGGCAAACCAAACTTTAACCCACAAGCCATTCCGTTTCGTGCAAACAAACAAGAAAACACCTATATTTTAAGAGCGGAAGAACATACGGTGTTTTGTAGCGCGGTTTCTATGGGCAATCCTCATGGCGTGATTATTGTCGATAGCGTAGAAACCGCTGAGGTAGCTACACTTGGACCACTCCTTGAACACCACGAACGTTTCCCACAAAAGGCCAATATTGGCTTTATGGAAGTGATTTCTCGTGAATACGTTAAGCTACGTGTATGGGAGCGCGGCGCTGGCGAAACGCTTGCCTGTGGGACTGGTGCATGTGCCGCTGTTGTTGCTGGCATAATGCAAGGCAAGTTAGAGGAAACCGTTAGGGTCGACCTACCAGGTGGCAGTCTTCAGGTACGTTGGGGCGGTCAAGGTCAAGTAGTGAAAATGACCGGACCGGCGGAGCATGTTTTTGACGGGCAAATCGCAATATGACCATAAAAGAAGCAAATTCAACTGAACAATTAGTCATTGAGTACCTGCGCAAGCATCCTGATTTTTTGCTCAGACACCCTTATGTGCTATTGGATTTGCAGCTACACCACCAGCAGCAAGGGCTCCCAAACCTTGCTTTGCACCAGCAGCGGATGCTCCGCGACGAAGTCAACTCACTACAGCAGCAGATCAAAGACATGGTCCATTATGCAAAAGCCAACGAGCTGGTTTTCAAGCAATTGAGTGAATGCCAATTGGCTATCATGCGTTGTACTGAGTTGAGTGCTATCAATCATACGTTAGCACAGCGCTTTGAGGACCACCCGGACATCCAAGCATGTAAACTCATCAACATCGATGATACGCTTTTGGAACTAGTGTCAGCTAAACTGAGCAGTAACAACTGCTACTTAGGACGACTCAGTCAGTCACAAGCTGAACTCTTGTTTGCCGATATTGAAGTAGGATCGGTAGCACTTTACCGCGTTGATGCGTCAGACAAAGGTCGCTTTATTCTGGCCTTTGCCAGCCACTCACCAGAGCACTTTTCGCCACAACATGACAATATGTTGATCACGGCTTTTATTCAAACATTATCGCTTAAGCTCGAAGCGCTGGCATGAGCCTAACACCACTATCGGAAGATTGGACGCAACCAGTAACCGCCTTTATGGCACACTTGCGCCACGAAAAGCACTACTCAGAACATACACTAACTCAATACAACACTCAGCTGCTCCAAGCAGCGCAGTATTTTAGTGACCACGCCTCTTCTTGGCTTGAAGTCAGTGGCGAGCAAATCCGCCGCTACAGCATGAAGCTTCGTGGTCAAAATTACAGCCCAAGAACCATCAACCTTAAGCTCAGTTGTATTCGGAGCTTATATAAATTTCTCAAGCTCAAGTCACAATCGCAACAGGCTGTCGTCAATCCCGCGCAAGGGATCCGAGGGCCTAAGTTTCAAAAGCCACTCCCAAAGAACCTTGATGTTGACCAAATGGGACAACTTCTGGAAATTCAGGCAGATGATGCGCTTGCCATTCGTGACAAAGCCATGATGGAATTAATGTACTCTAGTGGTTTGCGATTAAGCGAGTTGGTTGGTGCAAACCTATTGGATGTCAAAGACGGTGAAATACGCGTGCTTGGTAAAGGCGGCAAGGAGCGTGTTGTGCCTGTCGGCGGCAAAGCGCTAAACGCGCTAGCTGATTGGCTCAAAATAAGGCCGCAATTTGCAACGTTGGAAGAATCTGCGCTTTTTGTGAGCAAATTAAAGCGCCGGATCAGTCCTCGCCATGTCCGCGCAAGAATGAAAGAATGGGGTCTGAAACAAGGGGTTAGTACACCTATTCACCCCCATAAACTGAGGCACTCGTTCGCCAGCCACATGCTAGAATCCAGCGGTGACTTGCGCGCGGTACAAGAGATGCTTGGGCATGCCAGCTTATCAGCCACTCAGGTCTACACCCATTTAGATTTTCAACACTTAGCAAAAGTGTATGATAGCGCTCACCCAAGAGCGAAAAAGCAAAAAGACGAGTAACAATGCGATTCAATAAGCCCATTTCAGACATTGCCGCCATCAGTTTTGATTTAGACGATACGCTATACGACAACAGGCCTGTTATCATTGCGGCTGTTAACGCTATGACAGCGCACCTGAATGCTATTCCCGAGTGGCAAGCGAAAGGGGGATCATTCTGGTCTCAATGTCGAAACGAAGCGCTCAAACAAAACAGTGCGCTTGCAGAAGATGTGACAAAGTGGCGTCAAGTGGCACTTGAGTGGGGCTTCACTGCATTGGGGTTTGATACCGCAACAAGTAAACAGCACGCGCTACACGCTTATCAAGCCTTTGCCGATGCCCGCAGTAATATTACGGTCAGCGACGCTGTCATCCGTCTACTTGCTCAGTTGCGCCGGCAGTATCACATCATTGCTATTACCAATGGCAATGTCGAGGTCGAGAAGTTTAACCTTAGAGACAGTTTTGACTTAGTACTTCGCGCTGGTATTGATGGCCGCGCCAAGCCTCATCCTGAACTTTACCAGCTTGCCTGCCAGCATTTTAACCTTGCACCACATCAACTTCTGCATGTTGGCGATAGCTTAGATACCGATGTGCAAGGAGCACACCGTGCCGGCTGCCCTAGTGTTTGGCTTCGCAATCACTTTGCGCCATACCAGTACAAAGGATTGCCCAATGTGGAAATCGATGACATACAAATGTTAAAAAAGATGATGTAATGTTTCCTTTCATGCGGTTGCATTCGGTGCTTGAATAACGTACTAATATTGACTTCCAAAAAACGATAATAATGGAAGTGAAATATGTCATCACAGGACACAACAAGTGATACAGGCTTTTTTGGTCATCCAAAAGGCCTGCAGACTTTGTTTCTCACCGAGATGTGGGAACGAATGAGTTATTATGGCATGCGTGCCATGTTAGTACTTTTCATGACGGCCACCTTACAGCAAGAAGGTCTTGGCTTCACCGTTGCCTCCGCCGCCGCAATATATGGCCTCTATACTGGTTCGGTTTATTTCTTAGGTCTACCGGGAGGCTGGATAGCAGACCGTTTATTGGGTGGCCAACGTGCAGTTTGGTACGGCGGCATTATCATCATGTGCGGCCACATCATTCTTGCCATCCCAAGCCAATTTTCCTTTTTTGTTGGTCTTATCTTTGTTGCCAGTGGGACTGGTTTATTAAAACCCAATATTAGCGCTATGGTTGGCCAGCTTTATAGCGATGAAGATAACCGCCGTGACAGCGGCTACGCGATTTACTATATGGGGATCAACCTAGGGTCAGTGATCGGCTATGCGGTATGTGGTTACTTTATGGAAAACGTTGGTTGGCACTGGGCCTTTGGTGCAGCCGCGGTAGGCATGGCAATCGGTTTAGTCAATTATCGCCTAACAGACAAACACATCGCTACCGTTGGCAATGCGCCAACTAACCCAATGACGGGGAGTCAAAGTACTAAAGCTTGGGGTGCGATAGCTTTAGTCATTGCGGCTGTTGCAGCAATAACGGCAGCGGCGTTTTCAGGTGTTTTTGTGATTAATCCTGTAGAGCTCGCAAAATATGTTGCGATTGCTTTTACTGTCACATTCTTTTTGTATTACGGTTATATCTACTTTGGCGGTAATCTTGATGCCGATGAAAAGCGCCGGATGTGGGCACTCTTTTTGGTTTGCGTTGCATCCACTTGTTTTTGGTCTGGTTTTGAACAAGCTGGCTCTTCGCTTAATCTATTTGCCCGCGATTACACAGACAGATTAGTCGGCAGTTTTAGTATTCCAACCGCTTGGTTCCAATCAGCCAACGCTTTCTTCATTATCGTGTTATCCCCTTTCTTTGCCGCGCTTTGGATTAACTTGGCTAAGCGCATGATCACTCCAACCTATAGCGTGAAATGTGCGATTGGTCTGATCATCATGGCGAGCGGATTTATTGTGATGTTTTTCGCTTCCCAATATGCTGCCCAAGGCCTACAAGTAGCACCAATGTGGTTGATCACCACTTACTTTCTACACACCGTGGGTGAACTTTGCTTAAGCCCAGTGGCGTTGAGCGCTGTAAGTAAGTTATCTCCCAAACGTTTTGCTGGGCAAATGATGGGGGTTTTCGTACTCACTTACTCAATTGGTAATATCTTCTCGGGCCTGCTCGCTGGTAGCTTTGATCCTAATAATATCGAAGACTTACCAAATCTATACCTACAAATTGCGCTATTTACTATCGGTATTGGTGTATTTGTCGGTGTACTTGGTCTAAAAACCAAGCATTGGGAAAAGCAATCTGAAAAGCCGCTGACAGAGCAAACGGCTTAAGCGAATTGGAGATGTAGGAGTAATGGCTTCTACATCTTCTCAAACTCAGCAGAAACAAGCTGGCCGTCATAAGATTTGAAGTGGCCAACCCAATCAGAGTTTACTACTTCTATCGTGCCATATAGATTTTCAATCGAACCTATTTGAGATGCGCGACTTTCAGGGTCAAGATAATTCACCCCATAGAATTGCCAAGGAGTAAGTACATTCGATATCACGGTCAATCCAGATAAATTAGCATTACTTAACGACCAACTCTCTAGCAGCTTAACTCCTATCACTCGGCCAAATTGGCTTTGTTCAATTAACTGATTACACCCAGTGTAAAATAGCGTTTGTTTATCTATGCCACGCCATTGCATTAAGCCACCCTGATGCTTTGTAATAAAAGCTCCGATGTCTTCTTGACCACTCCAGCATGCAGGAGCGATTGGTTTCGCAATCTCTGTTTTGCCTATGGTTAGGGCAGATAATTTGGTCTTCGGATCGGTAGTATATCTACCCTCGACAAAAAACTTAATGTCAGGAAACTTTTCTTTAAGTGCAGAAACCGTCATCTCATCCAAGTCACGGTTTGCAATTTGAGTTTGCTGGTGACTTAGTGGTGTCGCAAGAGCAACATCATAAATATCAATTAGATTTGCAAGACTGATAGGAAGAAGATTGAATGCATATTGGTACCCGACGAGCTTATCATGTTCAAATAAAAACACGTTATTGCGACCAATAAATGCAAACTTTTGATATTCATTAATAGGCCATTGCATCGTAAAACGGCCTATTTTTTCTTCCGCTTGTGAAAAAGAGTCTCCGAGCTTAATACCAAATACTTGGTCCGTAGTAACAGAAGTATCAAGTACCTCTGTTAGCTTTAGCTTGAGTCGACTTTTGTTCGGATCAATCGTTGTGTTATAAGTAATTGAATGGGTCGTTGGTTTGGATGAAAAAACAGCACCAGATATCAGCTCAGTGTTTTTTGCTGTAAGTACTTCAGTATAATGGCAAGATAAAACGGGCTGAGCTACAACTTTCCCGGATACAACAGCTCTTTTCGACCACCCATCAGCCGTTCTTTTAAATGAAGCATTTTTAATAATTATACCTTTCTCAAATGCTTTAGCTTCTTCAGATAATGCGTCAAATAGTGACAATCTAACATTGTCAAACAGCACAGTGACAACATCCGATAACTCACCATTACTCGCCTCTTGTCCCCCCAACAAACGCATTGACTTTGAGCTTTGCTTGTATATTTCAATGGGCGCTTTACTTTCATCAATGACACAATCACTATTTTTCGCAAATATTTGGGTCGCATTCACTTGCACACTCAACGTAAACAAACCAGCTAGCAAAATATTTTTTTTCATTTTTTGTCCCTTTTTTAGCCTTATCTCAACCTTAGCGTAATCTGATACAAATCTGTAGTTTTTCTTCCGACTTTGCTACTGTACTGGCTCTTTTAAAAAAGGATGCTGTTTTCTATGTCTAAAGTCATGATCACTGGTGCAACGGGCTTATTGGGCCGCGCACTTTGCCAAGAGCTAAGTAGTACCCACGAGATTTTAGGATGTGGCTTTAGCCGAGCAGCCGCGCCACTTCACAAACTTGACTTGGCTGACCACAGTTCGGTTTTAGATTTCTTAGATAATCACAGCCCAGAGATACTTATTCACGCAGCAGCAGAGCGCAGGCCAGAGCAATGTGAGCGAGATCAAGCAGCGACGCTTGCGCTCAATGTTGCAGCAACCGAGTTCTTAGCCCAAGCCTGCCGAGAAAGAGATATTCGATTTTTCTTTATTAGTACTGACTATGTGTTTGACGGCACCTCAGCACCTTATGTTGAAACAGATATCACTAATCCTGTGAACTTCTACGGCCAAACCAAGCAAGCTGCGGAGCGTGCCATACTGGCAGACAGCGCATTACACACCATAGTACGAGTGCCAGTTTTATACGGCGAGGTAAAAACGCTGGAAGAATCTGCGGTAACCGTTATTGCAAAACAGCTGTTAGCCAACCCCGCTTCAAGTCACGATCATTGGGCCATTCGCTACCCCACCCATGTTAATGATATTGCGCTAACGCTCAAAGATGTTATCGCACAGCCTAGCCTTGGTGGGATTATTCATATCAGTGGCAATCAAGCATTAACTAAGTATGAAATGGCGCAGGTCATGGCGCAGGCTTTGCGGCTACCGACGCAAGATCTCGTGCCGCTGAGCCAACCGAGTGACGATGCCACAAGACCACAAAATTGTGCCCTAAAAGACACCAGATTGATTAACATGGGGATCGCTCACCAACGCGATTTTGCAACCGCGGTGAGTGAAGTACTCACGAAACACAGATAACGCTTAAAACAGGTTATTACGACCAAAGGGCACTTCCAATGTATTGTCATCGGCTGATACTGGGTGCCCTACCATCTCGTCATAAGCGCTTTGATGCCTAATCACCATTTCCATGTAGCTAATATCAAGCAGGCGTTTTTGAATTTGCAGCGGGTTATGTGCTTTTAAAAACTCGCCATTTTCTTCCGTGACATAATATTCCACGTTATTAATAAGCACGCTGACTTGATAAAGCGCTAAATCAATGGAATGCACTATTACCTTTTGCAGCGGTTGATGCTGTTTTAACTTTGAAAACGCAATGGCCATTGATATTCCCCCATGTATAGATCCAAACAGTCTGTTGCCCTACAATACGCGCTGTTATCTCTTTTTGATCATGTGAATGTCTCTATGTCCTATCCGATGCGGTTGGCTAAATATCTCAGCCACTGCGGTGTTTGCTCTAGGCGACAAGCGTCTCGCTTAATTGATACCGCAAGAGTGACCGTAAATGGTCGCTTAGCCAATCACATAGATCACATCAATTTGACCGATTGCATTATGGTCGAGGGTGAATCGGTCGCGCCGCCGCAAGCGAGAAGACTCTTTGTTTACCATAAACCTGTTGGTATAGACTGCAAAGTGAATCCAAATGACCCTGCCAGTATCTACCATGTGCTACCAGAATCGTGTCGTGTGTATCCGATAGGTCGGCTAGACAAAGACAGTCGAGGCTTACTACTACTCACCAATGATGGGGCACTGTGTCAGCAGTTAATCCACCCTGACCATCATCAAGAGAAAGAATATGAGGTGCAAGTCGACAAGCCTCTGGACCCAGGTTTTTGCCTTAAAATGGCAGCAGGCGTGCCTGTGAAGGGCCAAATGACACTCCCCTGTACCGTTGAGCAAATCGCACATGACCGCTTTAGAATAGTGTTACGCCAAGGCCTCAATCGCCAGATAAGAAGAATGGCACATCACTGTGGTTATCGAGTGATCGATTTATATCGAGTGCGTATCGCAAACTTAGCATTGGCACAGTTGGAGGTTAACTCTGCTGAAGTGAAAGAGATTTCAGCAGAGTTAATTCAATTGACCTGAATGTAGAGTCACGCAAAGGACGACTATAAACCACACACCACAGTAATGGCGATAGCACAGCCGAGTCCTAGCGCCCATACGATGGAGCGCAGCACGTCAATATTCGCCCAATACAGCACACAATATAATGCTCGAGCGACAATATGGCCTATGGCTAGCCATTCGACTAGAGGAGTGTAGGTTTGGGTGCCAAACGCAACGGCCAAGGCGACAGCAAACACGGCTAATGACTCAAAACAGTTTTGATGTGCGGCCAGTGCTCTTGCCCCCAGCCCAGTTAGTTTCTTTTGTTGTTCACGCGGGTGCTTGTTGTCATAGCCCCCTTCTTTGTTCATTGCCACTGCCACAGGAATTTTGGCAAAATAAGGCAGTAAGATAGCAAGAATTGCACAGATGATTAGTATACCCACAAGATACTCCTTCAACCTTTTGATTATTCAACTCAGTAGAGCAGAATAGCGTTAAAAAGAAAAGCCATAAGTGAATACGTAATACCCTAACCTATGGCCCAATCTTGTAGCATCGACGTTAATCATATCGTGATACTGAAAATTGAACATGTGGCAAATTGTCGCAGTACGCCAACCACAAGAGTTGCTCCCTAGCACCTTGATACACATTGAATTATTTTCACTATCACGATAATTCATTTATTCAGACCCGCTCCTATCCGGTATGCTGATACACATTCGAGCATTGTAGAGTCACCTTTCATGTGGATTTTGTTCACTTTGCTAGCGGCTTTTTCTCAGGCTTGGCGAAATGCTTTTCAAAGCAAATTGAGTGAAAGCGCCTCCACAGCCAGCGTTACCCTCGCAAGATTTATTTTAGCCAGCCCACTTGCGGGGCTATATCTTTGGAGTCTTTATCAGATCGCCCCTGCAGAATCGCTCGTCATTAACGATGACTTTTTAGCCTTTGTGCTGGGTGCCAGTGTCATGCAAATCATCGCGACAGGATTAATGGTGGTGCTATTTAAGCAAAATAATTACGCCATAGGCGCTGGACTTGCGAAGAGTGAGGCTCTCGTGGCGGCAATTTTGGGCGTACTCTTTTTTGGCTCAAGCTTAACTTTACTCGGTTGGTTTGGTGTCTTTATCGGCGCCATCGCGGTGTTGTTATTGAGTGGGTTTAGCCTGCGTGCTTTCAATGGTAAAACTGCACTAGTGGGACTTGCCTGTGGAACAAGCTTTGCGCTTACTTCTCTTTGGGTGCGTGAAGCCAGTATCGCATCGGGCCTACCTTTCCCCCACAGTGCAGCCTGGGTGTTATTGTTAGTGCTGGTTTGCCAAACTGTAATGTTGAGTATGTATTTGACGATGCGCGAGCCACACTCTTGGCGCGCACTGTGGCAACGCCGCAAACTGACGCTGGCCATTAGTGTTAGCAGTTGCATAGGTTCTATAGGTTGGTTTAGCGCAATGAGCCTTGAGCATGTAGCCTACGTGAAAACACTCGGCCAAATCGAAGTGTTTTTCACTTTACTTATCTCATTCTTATGGCTCAAAGCACCAGTAAAGAAGCGCGACTCAATGGGACTCTTACTCATCGCCGTCGCGGCTATTTTGGTTATGCTAACTTAAGTACCACAACCCCACTGATGATAAGTAACACGCCCAAGTAGCGCATAAAACTACTTGGGTCACCGTAGAAAAAGATACCCACCAAGAATGTGCCTGCCGCGCCAATACCCGTCCACACAGCATACGAGGTACCCAGTGGAATTTGCTTTTGCGCCAGCCATAACATCCAGCCGCTCAAGGCCATAAAACCAACGGCTATCACTATGCCTAACCAACGAGTATCGGCTTGTTGAGCCATTTTCAGACCAACGGGCCAACCTATTTCAAACAGGCCAGCCATAATTAAATAAACCCACGCCATACTATTTTTGTTTCAACTCCACAGAATACAGGTCTTTTCTTCGGTCTCGTAAATTACGCACCGTTCCTTCACTATGCAATATTTTGAGTTTATCTAAGTCTAAGTCACTAAATAACAGCATTTCCGTATTTGGTGTTGCTTCGTTGAGCGCGGCATCATGAGGAAAAGCAAAGTCCGATGGCGTCAACACCGCCGACTGTGCGTACTGCACATCTAGGCTTTCTACCTGTGGCAAGTTGCCAACGCTTCCTGCGATAACCACGTAGCATTCGTTTTCAACCGCACGAGCTTGCGCACAGTGCCTCACCCTTAAATAACTGTTTTTCGTGTCAGTCCAAAATGGTACAAACAAAATATCCAGCCCTTTTTCAGCCATGATCCGCGATAACTCTGGAAACTCCACGTCGTAGCATACTTGGATCCCTACCCGACCAGCATCCGTATCGAACACTTCAATTTTATCACCGCCTTTGATAACCCAATCGTAGTCTTCGTGAGGGGTGATATGAATTTTACGTTGTTCATCCACTTTGCCGGAGCGATGACATAAGTAACTGACGTTATAGAGCTTGTCGCCCTCAAGTAGCGGCATAGAGCCCGTGATAATATTGGCATTGTACTCAATCGCCATTTGCGACATAGCGGCTCTAAACTGCTCGGTATACGTCGCCAACGCACGAATAGCTTCGGTCTGATTTCTATAGCTTCCGAGACCCATTAGTGGCGCGTTAAAAAACTCAGGGAAAAGGATAAAGTCACTTTGGTAATCCGAGACCGTGTCCACAAAATACTCAACCTGCTTCATTAGCTCCTCTACCGATTCCACCCGGCGCATCTGCCACTGCACTGCCCCCACTCTGACGATGGTTTTCTTACTTTCGATCACTGTATCTGTAGGCTCGAATAGTATGTTATTCCACTCAAGTAGGGTCGCATAGCCTTCGGAGTCCTGATCTTCCGGCAGATATTGTTTAAGCAGTCGCTTTACTTGGAAGTCGTTTGCAAGTTGGAAGCTTAGAATGGGGTCGTGTAATTCTTTGTGATCGACTTTGTTTATATACTCCATTGGCGACATACTGCCACGGAATTGCTTATAAAGCGGAATACGACCACCCGCTAAAATCGCACGCAAGTTGTACTGACGACAAAGCTCTTTACGGGCATCATACAGTCGCCGACCAAGACGTAGACCACGATGACTTTTCGCTATCACTACGTCCAGCCCGTACAGCGCATCGGCATTACTATCACTAAAAATTCGGCTATGCGCGTCAACGATGTCTTCATAGGTATGCGGGTTAGAAAAGGTTTGATAGTCAACTTGAACACTAAGCGCAATACCGACGAGACGATCACCGTCTTTGACACCGATCTGTCCCTCAGGAAACTGGTCAATCAACCTAAATATCGTATGACTAGGCCACGCACCACCGAGATCTGGGTAGGCTTCATCCATTAATGATTTAACCTGATCATAGTCAGGCTTTTCTAGGTTACATAGCGTGATCCGCGCTTTTTCTACAGACATATCAACTCCAAAGCTTTTATTATCTACCTAATTCTCACTCTACTACAGCGAACCTTGCTGGATGCTGAGCGAATAACCAGAGCTTAGGTCAAATAGACGGCAAATCAAAATAGAGCTTCTATACTTATTTTATTGTGAATACCACAAGAGCTTACGTTTGACTAAATACCACCCTTATAGCAAACCAGACCAAGTAGAAGCATTAAAATTTGCATTATTACGACGCGTGGCTGTGTACTGCATGTGGCTGCACATTGGGCTTATTGGTGTATTCTGGCATTTAGAGGTGAACATACTTGCCTTGGTAAACGTGGGTAGTGTGCTAATGTGGTATACAGGCATTAAGCTCATTGATGCGAGTAAACCCTCGATTGCACTGCGGGTTTTCTGCCTTGAAGTCGCCATACATGCGACACTGGTGTGTGCCTACTTAGGCATGTCACTCGGATTTCAATACTATCTCTGGACAGTATCTTGCCTCATGCTGCTAGATTATCAGCTTAGGTTACGTAACGCCGTTATTTATTCCGTTGTGCTGATCACGCTATTCGCTTTCTTAGAGTTGTTATTCGGCGATATTGCCTATCAGTATCGCTATCAACAGTTAATTCCCTATGTGCATTTTGCCAATGTGCTTATATGTGGCATTCCGATGATCTACACGATCAGCCACATACGTAAGATGACGGTGCAACAAAGAGACAAATTAGAAGAACTCGCCGCAAACGATCCGCTCACGCAAATGTTCAACCGCCGCTATGCGCGCGAACTAATCACCCATGCTAAAGAAAACTGCATCTCCACTCATTCACCTTTATGCTTGGTGATGGCCGATATTGACCACTTCAAAAAAATCAACGACACCTTTGGCCATGACAAAGGAGATCAAATTTTAAAAAGTGTGGCCGAAACAATCAAAGCGCATATTCACCCTGCAGATATTGCCGTTCGTTGGGGTGGTGAAGAGTTTTTAATCGTGCTGGCGCCCTGCTCGAGTGGAGAAGCAATGCAGCGTATGGAAAAATTACGACGAGCTGTCGAAGCCACCAGTTTTGAAAACGACATTCTTAAAGTCACCATGAGTTTTGGCGTTGCAAATTGGGACCCTAGTCAATCTTTTGAGGTTGTCATTCAACATGCGGATGCCGCACTTTACGACAGCAAACATTCAGGTCGAAACCGTGTTACCGCAGCACCGATTTTGCGTGTATCGGAGGGCGTAAGTTAACCCCCCTCATACACAATTGGTTTTATTTAGACGAATTAGGCGTGATCACTATCTGGTGAGTTAATTCACCAGGTAGCAAGGGGGTATTCTCCCCTTCGGCATAATCAGCAAAGCCTGACCGATAAAACGGCGATAAAGGATGTTCACTTTGTCCACCAGCAACCGTTAAAATTGCATTTTGTAAATGACCAGGTTGTGCGATAAAGCGCTGTGACGCGCCGAATGATTTACCCTGCACCGCAGGCATAAAGGTATCACCAAAGGCTTGTGCGGTTGGCATATCTAACAAACCACTCAGCATTGGCATTTGTTTTGAAAACGGATGCTGCACCTTGAGTGCATTCACATCCCCCCAACGCCAAGCTGCCATATTACTGCCATATCTTTCGCTAAGTTGCTGCTTGGCGAGCTTGTAAGCAGCCAGCTCTAACTCAACCCAAGAATCATGCTCGCCTAACCAGCTATTTGGTTGTTCGGTTAAGAGCTGCCAGAGTCCAGGCTCAAGATAGCGCTTAACCGGCTTCAGCGACAATTTTTGCGTGTTTAAGTGCTGTTCCAAGGGTGCGTAAAGTGTGTCGATCAGTGCATTGCGATAGGCTTTCACTAAGGTGTAACCGACTGAATCGGCACAAGCACACGCCTGCCAGTCATTGAGGAGCGAAATATCATTTTCAAAAGATGGGGAATGTTGATTCTGCAATAAGGATACTAAGTGCTCGTGCCACGGCGCTAAAAACTTGGCGCGATTGTCCAATTGCAGCTGATAGAAATCCGCTTCCGTAAATTGTTGCTGACCTAAAAGTCCATCGCGGATCTGCACGGCACGTGCACCTAACGCATAGCCGCCATCACCAAACCTTTGATTATCTGCAACCGAAACCACGCGAGAATTGGCCGTCCACAATTTGCCGTTTTCAGGGTTTTGCACAACCGGGCGAACTTGTTCGTTGTTCTGCCACGCTTGCTCATATTGCTCTGTATTCAACGCCGTGTCATGAGCCATTTTACGTGCAGGAATAGCCCCCATCGGCGTCCAAGCGGCTGCCCCTTTACTGTCTACCACCATCAAGTTTTGTACTGGGATCCCCACCTTTTTGGCATGCGCTGTCGCTTGCTGAGTTTCGGTTAATCGCTCAAGTTGCACAAGCTCAAGGTTTACCGCATAGGGTTGATGAGCAACCCAACTCAGTGCTAGCTTCCTATCTCCAAGTTGTTTAACGGGACCGAACGCACTCATTTCCAATTGATAGGTATGGCTTTTGCCATCAGGCAATTTAATTTCTTCAGCAATGAACTGCGTCTTGGCGTCTGCGTCAAGCTCAATCCAATCGGCAGTATCTAAATAACCATTAGTGAACCCCCACGCTATACGATTATTACTCCCAACAACAATGGCTGGAGCGCCCGGCAACGACACCCCAGTTACCTGAAATGCACTGCCTTGCTCCTGATAATTCAGCTGGGCGCGATACCAAATCGACGGCACATTTAAGCCAAGGTGCATATCATCGGATAGCATTGCCGCCCCTGTCTTTGTGAGCGCACCTGTTACCGCCCAATTATTACTGCCGTAAAGCGGCACATCGGCAATATGTGATGGCTGAGCTTGCACGATTTGCTGCTGTAATGCAGGAATAGTGACCGGAGATGCCGTTATTACACTGTTATCCAAAGCAGCCTGATATTGACTGGGCTGCAAGATAAAATCGAGCATACCTTGGCCGTATTGCTGCTTAAGCGCAATTAGGGTTTCATCGCGCTCATAAGTACCCGCTTGCAAGTCTAGATACATGCTAAAAATAGTGAGTAAGCTGTCTTCTGGCTGCCATGGTGCAGGAGTTGCACCTAGAAGCAGGTATTCAAAACTGGTGAAACCAGATTGTACTCGCCCATCGTTCACCCCTTGTGTATAACGCTCAAGGATTTGTCTATGCGCCTCAGGTAAGGACATCAAGATAAGCTTTGCCCGTTTTCTGAATTGATGGAAACGCATGCTTTCATCAAGGTTAATGGCCGCCGAGCCAAATAACTCACTCAACTCACCTGCAGCATTGCGACGCAGCAAGTCCATTTGAAAAAAACGGTCCTGACCATGCGCAAAACCCAATCCATACGATGCATCAGCTCGGGTGTCAGCCGACACCACGGCTTGCCCCATGGCATCTCGCGCTATCGTCACTGTATTATCTATCTCCGATGTACTTCCTTTACCATCCAGTGTGGGCAAGCTCAGCGCAAGCAAGCCGTATATACTTGCAGTGCCAAGCAATACCAGTAGCAGCAGAGCGACAACAATTCGTTTAATCCAAGTAAGCATGACCATCCCTTAACAATGTATCCAGCGCTAATTTATGCCTAGAAGATATAGCATGTCATTGGCTAATAAACCAATTTTCTCGACTTTGTCACAGTGATAAGACAATCAAGTTAAAGCATTTTATTTTGTTTAATTAGATTTCGCTTTGCGAGGACTGAACTATAGTTAAATCATCGTCTTCAACACAGAAGCACCATGATCTCTGAACTATCGACATCACCACTTAAATTTCGCTTTGTGAAATGTAGCTTCTGGCTTTTGCTAGTCGTGATCATCGCGGTGGCATGGTATGTTGATCAAGTAAACTATCGCCGCTTAATCGCGATAGAGAAGAGCCGCTCAACCGAGGAAGTGAATGTCTACCGCACCAAAATAGAAGGAATTTTGGCGAAAAATGTACAACTTGTCAGAGGGCTAGGCATTGCCCTTTCAGGTCAATCCGAGCTCTCTCAAGCTCGCTTCGAACAGCTCGCAAAACCCTTATTCGATAGTAGCCAAATCCTTCGCAATATCGGGGCAGCCCCAAATATGCGGCTCGACTATATTTATCCTTTAAAAGGCAATGAAAAAGCCATAGGCCTAGACTATCAAACCCATCCGACGCAAAAATACGGTGCATTACTCGCCAAAGAGAGTCTCGAAATCGTGATGGCAGGCCCACTAGAGTTGCTTCAAGGAGGCACAGGCTTAATCGCAAGAGTTCCGGTTTACACCGACAAAACTCACTTCTGGGGATTGCTCTCTGTCGTACTCGATATGGATGGCTTGTATCAACAAGCAAATTTTACCGCATTAGAAAGTCAATATCTGTTAGCGATTCAAGGCGTCGATGGCAAAGGTCGAGAAGGAGAGTACTTTTATGGCAACAGCAATATACACTCACTTGCCCCCATCGCATTTAGTGTTAACGTGCCCTCCGGTGAATGGGAACTCTACGCCGTGCCTCGCGTTGGCTGGCAACCAGCGGCAACCGCGGTATGGCCTTTTCGCTTAGCTATCATCGCGCTGATTATCATCTTTATTGCCGCATTTATCTTTATCACTCGACTGCTATCGCAACTTCAACGCAATGCTTTATCACTTACCAATATGGGCATACTCGCAGAAGTTGGTGCATGGGAAATTAACGTCAAAACACGCGATATTATTTGGTCGGACGTCACCCGGAGTATTTTCTGCGTGCCAAGGCAATTTCAGCCCTCTTGGATGAATACCACAGAGTTTTTCAAAGCTGGTATACACAGAAAGCGCTTGCAAGACTGTGTTGATGCACTTATAAAAGCAGGCCATGAGTTCGAAGAAGAATTTATCATCCAAACCCAAAATCAGGATGACTTATGGGTGCTAGTGAAAGCACGCGCTATTCGCAGTGGCAAACGCACTACCCACATTTTTGGTTCCATTCAAAACATCCATAAACGCAAAATAATGGAGATGGAACATGATAAATTCGCCAAAAATAATGAGCTCCTTGCCCATTTGAGCTCTCACGAAGCCATCCTCAATAACCATCTCAGTAAGGCACTCACACTCTGTGCAGATACCTGTAAAAAAGGAGTGGAGGTTAATAAAGTCAGCATTTGGCAATTTAATGAGGATAAAAATCAGCTGATCCCGGTGTGTTTTACAACTGCAGCGATGGATAACTTAGAGCACTTTCCTCCTTGGCGAAAAGCAATAGCGCCAGCGTTATTCAATGCAATTGAGAGTGGCCAAATAATTGCGGCAGAGCAAGCTGAAAACCACCCTGCAACGATGGCCCTCACCACAACGTACCTTGAACCTTTTGAAATTAAGGCGATGCTTTGCTGCCCTATCAGTCATAAAAACCAAACTTTAGGAGTACTTTGTGCCGAGTACGACGTAGTAAGTCCAGCTTGGGGTCAAAGCGATATCCGTTTAATAAAGTCTATCGCCGCCATGTTAGGAAGCCTTTTTATCAATAAAGCCCATCAGAAAGCGAAAAATAAAGCTATCATTGATAAAGATTTAGCAGAGCAATCCGCAAAAATGAAGGCTGAGTTTTTAGCAAGTATGAGTCATGAGATACGCACTCCACTCAATGGCGTCATGGGCATGGTTGAGCTCGTCATGCACTCACAACTCACTTCGACTCAACACCACCAGCTCTCTTTGGCACATAGTTCAGCGAAATCCTTGCTCACCATCATTAATGACATTCTCGACTTTTCCAAAATTGAGGCTGGTAAGCTAACGATAGAATTTGTTGAGTTCGATCTTATCGAGATGTTAAGTAATATGCTGTCTGGGTTTGTGCACGCCGCTGATGCCAACAATAACCGGCTACATATCGATCTGTCAGGCATGAAAGTCCATACTGCGCAAACAGATCCTAATCGCCTCAAACAAATCCTTAATAATTTGCTAAGCAATGCGATTAAGTTCACCCATGATGGTTCAGTGACATTAAGCTGCCATACCGAACAAACGGGCGATCAAACTCGGTTATGGTGCAGTGTAGAAGATACCGGTATTGGTATTTCAAAGGAAAAACTCAATAAAGTGTTTGATTCATTTACCCAAGCAGATTTATCAACCACTCGGCAATATGGTGGTACTGGGCTTGGTCTCACCATTGCAAAGCAATTGTCTCAATTGCTCGGTGGCGACCTACAAGCATTTAGTAAAGAGCACGTTGGCAGCACGTTTTCCTGTAATGTACTACTAACAGCAGCTAAACCCATTACCGCGCATGAAAAGTCTGATAATTCAACGTTATATATATTAAGCGAAATCAATGAAGACTACGGTAAACTACTAAAGCCTTGGCATATCACGTGCTTATACGTGCAGCAACTTGATATGCTCATGACACAACTACAACAGCCATCCTCACATCTTGCTGTTATTTTGGATGCCAAGTTACTCAATGCCGCGCCGCGGAAAAAACAACAAGCACTCAAAACGCTGCTAACACAACAACAGATCGTTCATGTGGTTGCTGTCGAAGAACAAAGTAGCGAAACGCTCTCGCTATTTTCCTCCTGTGAGCGGGTGTACTATCCTATCACACCATATGCAGCACTTCAGGTATTCAACGCTGATTATCAAGATCCAGACAAGCCGAAATCCGTCAAAACCGACTCGCCTATCAATGCAGACCCTCTGTTAGCACGCTCAATCTTATTGGTGGAAGATAATCGGATAAACCAAACCGTTGCGATGACGATGTTAGAACGTTTAGGTGCAAAAGTAGTCTGTCAAGAAAATGGAGAGTTAGCACTTGCACACTTGCAATCAACTAACAATCCTTACGATGTAATTCTAATGGATTGTCAGATGCCAGTGATGGATGGTTATCAGGCAGCACAGCAGATCCGCCAAGGTGTTGCCGGAAAAATCCATCAAAATAGCGTGATCATTGCACTCACCGCCAACGCGATGCAAGGTGATAGAGAAAAATGCCTCAATGCTGGTATGGATGACTACCTCACCAAACCGATTGACTTTGATGAGCTAAAAGCCAAACTTCTGCAAATAAAACCTCAGCAAATAACTCAGGCACCTTCGCCTGCGGCCCAACAAAATTAGTTCACGCACTTTGCTACACTAAATATTGGCGTTATATTGCTACTATCAAGATGGTGTTATTCATCTCAGCAACAACAAAAATAAGGAAAGTGATGCACTTAGATACTCAAGAGCAACGTGTACTGGGTAGCTTAATCGAAAAGCAAGTCACCACCCCAGAACAATATCCGATGTCACTCAACGGCCTCACGAATGCGTGCAATCAAAAGTCGAATCGCGAGCCGGTGATGGAACTCTCTCAAAATGACGTGCTAGACACACTGACTCGCCTACAAGAAAAACGCTTAATTACCTGTGATGAAGCACTGTCTGGTCGCGTCGACAAGTATAGCCAGCGCTTTTGTAACAGTGATTTTGGCTACCTAAAAGTCAACGCAAAACAAAAAGCGATTATCTGTTTATTGTTACTGCGTGGACCACAAACCCCAGGTGAACTGCGCACCCGCAGCAGCCGTCTCGCAGAATTTAGCTCCGTACAGGACGTTGAATCGACATTAAGTGCCATGCAAGAACATGATTATGTGGTTAAGCTTGCCAAAGAGTCTGGAAAACGAGAAAGTCGATATCAACACTTGTTTGGCGATCAAGTCGTTGAACCAGAAGCAACGTCGGCAGAACCCATAACCTGCACACAAAATGACAGCGAAATCGAAAGCTTGATTGCCGAGATCGAACAATTAAAGCAAGAGCTCGCCACCATCAAAGCACATTTAGGGCTTTAAAAAGCGCGTCAGCACCAACATAATAGAAGTTTATCGCCCCGATAGTATTGAGGAACCAGTATGCGTGAAGCAATCATGGCCGAAATGAAAGTTCAGCCAATTATTGACCCAGAATTTGAAGTCAAACGACGTGTCTCATTTTTAAAAGCACGATTACAAGCCTCTGGCTGCTTCACCCTAGTGCTTGGCATAAGCGGAGGGGTTGATTCGTCAACCTGTGGACGCCTATGCCAGCTGGCTATCGATGAACTCAATGCTGAACATGGTACTGGGGCTTATAAATTTATTGCCATGCGCTTACCGTATGGCGTTCAAGCTGATGAAGATGAAGCGCAACTTGCGCTTGAGTTTATCCAGCCAAGTCAGCGCTTAACGGTCAATATCAAACCTGCGGCGGATGCTATGCACGAGCAAGCGCTTGCGTCAATGGAAGGTGGCAACCTTCAATTACCATCACAAGCCAGCGTAGATTTTATTAAAGGAAACGTAAAAGCACGCCAGCGCATGGTAGCGCAGTACGAAATAGCAGGCCTGACTCGCGGTTTAGTAGTCGGCACCGATCACAGCGCTGAAAACATCACGGGCTTTTATACCAAGTTTGGTGACGGCGCCTGCGACTTAGCGCCCTTGTTTGGCCTGTCAAAACGCCAAGTTCGCGCACTAGCGGCTTTTCTCGGGGCACCTGCCGGACTAGTACATAAAGTACCGACAGCAGATCTCGAATGCGACCGTCCAGGCCTTTCCGACGAAGAAGCGCTGGGACTAAGCTATGACAATATTGATGATTTCCTTGAAGGTAAGCCCGTAAGCAGTGAAGTGAGCGAAAAGCTTATTGCCATCTATCAGCGCACACAACACAAGCGTCAACCAATTCCTACGGTATACGACGAACAATAGTATTGTTGGCAGGAGATAACCCATTATTCGTCCTGCCAACCCTAATCTCTCAATTCACAAGGTGATTAACGTATGAGCCCAGCAGCTGCACCTATTTTAATTACTGGTGGCGCACAGCGCATTGGACTTGCTTTGGTGAAGCACTTTCTCGCTAAACAGCAAGCCGTCATATTGACGTATCGCACCAAACACCAAGTCATCGATGAACTAGAATCGCTAGGTGCCATTTGTATCAAGGCTGATTTTGATGAACCAGAAGCTATCACGCAACTCAACAACCAAATTCGTGCCCATACCGACGCACTCAGTGCCATCATCCACAATGCATCGAGCTGGGATTGTGAAGCCAACAACCCTGATTTTTCAGCATTATTCGACAATATGATGCGGATCCACGCTAAAGTCCCTTATTTGATCAATCATGCCTTGAGCGACTTATTGACAGCCAGGAATAACGTCAGCGATGTGATCCATATTACTGACTATGTAGTAGAAAAAGGCAGTCCAAAACACATTGCCTATGCCGCTAGTAAAGCTGCATTAGATAACTTAACTCGGTCATTTGCCGCTAAGTTTGCACCTAACATCAAAGTGAATAGCATTGCACCTTCTCTTATCATCTTTAATCAAGACGATAGTGATGAGTACAAGGCAAAAACCTTGAAAAAGTCTATTATGGGAATTGAGCCTGGTAGCAAAGAAGTTATCAATAGTGTCGACATGATACTCTCTAGCAACTATATGACAGGACGCACGGTACAAATCGACGGTGGCCGCCATTTGAGGTAACGCATTATGCAAGACAAATTACAACAGAGTTATAAAACGATTATTGAAGCCGTGGGTGAAGATGCAGACCGCGAAGGATTATTAGATACGCCAAAGCGCGCAGCGAAAGCGATGGAATATCTGACTCAGGGCTACCGTCAAACACTGGATGAAATCACCAATAACGCGGTATTCAGCTCGGATGCCGATGATATGGTGCTGGTCCAAGATATAGAGTTGTACTCTATGTGTGAGCATCACCTTCTACCTTTCGTTGGTCGTTGTCACATCGCTTATATACCTAACGGTAAAGTGCTTGGCTTGTCTAAATTTGCTCGCATTGTTGACATGTTCGCCCGTCGTTTTCAAATTCAAGAACAGCTGACTCATCAAATCGCTCAGGCCGTTGAGGAAGTCACTGGCGCAAAAGGCGTTGGCGTGATCGTTGAAGCCAAACATATGTGTATGATGATGCGTGGGGTTGAAAAACAAAACTCTAGCATGCGAACTTCTGTCATGCTTGGTAACTTCAGAAGCGATCCCAAAACCCGCAACGAATTCTTACAGTTAGTGAAAGGATAAGCACGCTATGTCGAACGCCATTATTAAGGTGACGAATTTAAGGCTGCGTACCTTTATTGGTTTTAATCCCGAGGAGCGGGAAAAAAAGCAAGATGTCGTGATCAATATTGAAATTCACTACCCAGCGGATACGGCATGTTTAGATCATGATAACGTGGCTCACGCGCTTAACTACAAAACGGTGACCAAAGCTGTCATCACACTGGTAGAAGAAGGGCATTTTTTGTTACTTGAGAAATTAGTGGCTGACATACTTGCTGAATGTCACCAACATCAAGACGTGACGTATGCAAAAGTCACCGTAGATAAACCGCACGCTTTACGGTTTGCTGACTCAGTGTCACTCACGCTTGATTGGTACAGAAGCTAAACTAAGCGATAAGACCCTGATATGCACTTCCTTGCCTTCTGGTATTAAGAAATCACCTGTAAGGCAAGGTAAATCACCAGTGCGTAACGGGCGCCTTTACCGAGCGCGACTAACACAAAAAACCACCCAAAAGAGGTCCGTAGAGACCCCGCTACCACAGTCAAAGGATCTCCGACTATGGGTAGCCAAGCAAATAGCAATGAAAACTTACCGTAACGATTAAATAGTCCACAAGCCTTATCATATTGCTGTTGAGAAACCGGAAACCAGCGCTTATTCCGCCACTTAGCGATAAACCAGCCAAGATAATAGTTCACACAGCTACCTAGTAAATTACCTGTTGTCGCAGCCAGCCATAACCAAACCAGTTCGCCTTGCTGTTTCACAACGAACCCACTTAGCGCCAGCTCCGACGACGCAGGTAATAAGGTTGCGGCAATAAAAGCAAGCCCAAATAAAGAAAGATAAATCATATCAACGGCTATAAGAAATTGGACTTTAAGAAATCATCTAAGTCGGGCAATATACTGAAATGTGCGCAAGACTTCAAAAACACCGACATGGAATCAAGGGATAGGCATGAAAACAACAATAAAAATGTTACTACTTAGCACCGTACTCGCTACCGGATTAAGCGGCTGCAAGGCCTCTAACGAAGCGCTACCACAAGCAGACGATGGCTATCAGACCTATATCCACACTGGCGACACCTTTAAACATTTGCAATTTACGGATATCAAAAACCAAGCCGTTAGGTTCGATGCTAATCACAAAAAGTTGGTAATTTTATTCGCGACATGGTGCTCCGATTCGCAACGCTTATTGAGTGAACTAAAACAATCTGAATTACTCACCCAGGCCGAGTTAACCATCGTTGCCATTGGTCGAGAAGAAACTAACATTACACTTGAGCAATTCAACGAAACCATGCAATTGCCCATCCATTTTGTTGCCGATCCCAATCGAGATATTTACAACACGTATGCCAATAAAGGCATTCCTAGAGTCATCTTGCTTGATGAACGCAACCAAGTGATGCAAACCCTCATCGGTGAGCAACCCAACACCTTATCAAAACTAAACTGGAATTAACGAGGTAACTATATGAATCCAGAAGTCGTTAGCATTCTCACGATGGCCAAAGTTATCCAAACCGCCGTTGCCCCTGTATTTTTAATTACGGGTATTGCTGCGACCTTAGGGGTACTATCAAACCGCTTAGCACGGATCACGGATAGGGCGCGTTTACTCGATCGCAAGATTAATACCACGCAAGATGAAGAACTCAAAATGCACTTTAGCCGTGAAATGCGCGCACTGTTAAAACGGTCTCGTTTTATTCACGTTGCATTTAGCATGAGTGTACTCAGTGCGTTGCTTGTGTGTGCAGTGGTTATGCTGCTGTTCATGTCACACTTGTACAGTATGCCATTGGGCATTACTTTATCGTCTTGTTTTATCGCCGCTATGGTGCTGCTTATTGGCGCGTTTGTCTCTTTGCTTGGAGAAATATTTCTTGCCACCCGCAGTATGCGCAGGGGCATGATATTCAAAGATATCGAGAGCTGATTATTTGAAACTCGTTGCCTTCGTCACAGGGCACTTATCGCAATTGTTTGATTATATTTGTAATTTACATTGAAAATAGGGAAAAATCATTAGGGGTTTACTATGAAGAAACTACTTACCGTCACACTATTTAGCTGTCTTGCAGCAACAGCGCAAGCTAACACTATGTTTGAATCGGCTGAAGATGCTATTGAATACCGCCAAGCGTCTTTCCAATTGATCCGTTTCCAGATTGGCAATATGGGCGACATGCTAAAAGGCAAAGTACCATTTGATGCTGAAGTATTTAAACAACGTGCTCACAATGCTGCGCAATTATCGCAAATGCCTTGGGAAGCATTCATTGACGGTTCTGACAAAGGCAATACTGATGCTTTACCAGCCGTTTGGTCAAACAGAGCTGAGTTCGATGGTAAAGCCAAGCAATTTGCCGAGTATGCTCAAGCACTGGCTGTTGCAGCTGACTCTGGTGACAAAAAGCTGATTGCTTCTGCATTTAAAGATTGGGCAAAAGGCTGTAAAGACTGTCATAAATCTTTTAAAGATTAAGAACACCAGCGTATAAAAACAAAACAGCCGCATATTTGCGGCTGCTTACTATCTGAATATCTCGTCACTTGCTTGGCTATCACCAACGACATAATAACTCAGACATCGCACCGAGTAACCCACAGCCCTGCTTAATCACACAGCCAAATTGAATTACTGTCAGTGCTAGACTCGTAGATGGCGTCTAGTGATCAATCATCAATATAGTCGAAATCATCATCGCCTAGATTTCTACGTAGGCGTTTTTGCTCTAAGTAGTCGTCTAGCTTTCTTTTGACTTTACGCTTTTGCTTGTCATGTTGGTTACGACCCAACTTTTCAAATTCATCGTCTGCAAAATCATCATCAAGCGCATCGTAAGAGAATGTCTTACCCACAACTAACTCCAAAATAAAATAGTCATTAATAAAATGAGAGCCGTCTCTCAAGATCACTATTTAGCGCTAAATTGTCATTCTGAAAAGTGAGAGTTTCTTATCCTTACAATAAAAATCTTTTATTGCCTAATTCATTTTGACAAAAACAACTATATTTTAGTCAATTTCATCACTTTTAGAGCACATTAACTTTCAACAATAAAACACAATACATTGATTTTATTTGAGTTTATATTTGGCATTGTTCTTGTAACAACAATCATGCAACTGAGCCAATAAGGATCGACCATGAATAAAATTTTACTACTAACAGCAGCAACAATGATGACAACCACCGTCGCTGCACACGAAAAAAATAACATCACGTTTAGCGGTGACAATTGTGAAGTAGAATTTCAGAATGACGTTAGGATCACGCCTGATAACTTGGTGATCACAACGGCCAAAAACAAAACAGCTGAGATCAACAATCTTGGCGAACTGACACTCAATGGCGAGCGCATCGCACTTAATACACAGCAAAAAACGATGCTCACGCAATATGGTGATGAACTAAGAGGCCGCCTACCACAAGTGGCTGATATTGCTTTTGAAGGCATAAAACTAGCGGGCGTTGCCCTTAATGAAGTGGCGCAAACCTTTAATTTAACCAGTTTAGATAGCATCCATGCTGTGATCGATGACCTCGAAACAGAAGTGCAAAATACGTTTTATCAGCAAGGTGCGTTTGTGATGGGCAAGCAAACCTTTGATGAGTTCGGCCAAAATTTCGATAATCAGTTTGAAGAAAAAATCGAGACCGCAGTACAAGGTGCCATGATGCAATCGATAGGTAGCTTACTGGTTGCGATTGGCAACGAAATGTCAGATGCAAACGGTGATATGAGCAGCTTTGAACAACGTATGGAAAACTTCGCAACACAAATCGAAACTAAAGTTGAACAACAGGCAGAATCTATTGAGAAAAAAGCCGACGCACTGTGTGGCGACTTTGAACAAATCGCGAAAAACGAAGCTATTGTAGCAAGGTCTATCCCCGCAATGTCAGAGTACCAACTGTTTAAATTTAAATAATCTAACGTTGGCATAACTTACATTTAATTAAGGGTACGTTATGCCAACCCTTTCCTTTGTGCATCAGCCAACTCCCCCAGCGTTTTAATCGCTTGCTCTACCGACGCATCCCACGGCAAACCATAACTGATACGTATACAATTTTGATACTTTTTGCTGGCACTAAATAGCGTACCAGGCGTAATACTGATCCCGTGCTCCAAGGCTTTTTGGAACAGCAAGGCACCATCGACGTGCTTACCTAAGTCTAACCACAGCACACAACCGCCTTGCGGGCGACTGACTCTTACCTCACTACCAAATGCAACATTCACCGCTTGGATCATGCGATCTCGATTCTCAATTAACCGTTTACGGACCAACTTTAAATGGCGCTCGTAGCCTCCAGAGCTGAGAAAATCCGCCAGAGCCCATTGATTCATTAAAGATGACGAGCAACTCAACGCACGTTTTATGCGCTTTGCTTTTGCACTAAATTGACTGGCGACCATCCAACCCACCCGATAGCTAGGCGCTGCGGTTTTTGAAAATGACGCACATGTGATCACTAAGCCCTTTTGGCTAAATGCTTGTGCCGGTATGCCGCGCTGCTCGGTAAAATATAAATCGCCATACACATCGTCTTCTATCAACACCACGTCACGTTGCTCTAATAGCGCCACCAGCTGCGCACGTCTCGTATCTGGCATAAAACTACCAAGCGGGTTACTAATACTGGTAGAAAACACACACGCTCGAATATCATGCTTTTCAAGCGCCCGTTCAAGGTCGCTCAGCCAAATGCCATCATCCGGGCAAACAGGTATTTCAATGGCCTTTAGCCCTAAGTTTTCAGCCAGTTCAACAATGCCAAAATAACAGGGGGATTCAATCGCTATCACGTCTCCGGGCTTGGTCACCGCTTGTAACGCAATCGCTAATGCTTCTTGCGCGCCATTGGTGATCACCACTTCATCCATGTCGATTGCTAAGCCCATATCCAAATAACGCCGCACGATTTGCTTTTTTAAGCTATCCAAACCATCCATAGGACCATAATTGATGAGCTCATTCCCCGCTTCTTTCATTGCGCGGCGCATAATTTTGGCAAGAACCTGCTCAGTACCAGCAATGGCGATGGGGTTGGCGATACCTAAAGGGATTGCATGTGGTTGATGGATCCCCTTATACACTTGTTCAATCAACGCCTGCTTGTTAACCACCACAGGTTTGGCGGGCAATCGTGCGCGCTTCGGTGAGTCGTTGTGTGAAGATCTGTGGCATAAAAAGTAGCCGGACTTCTCTTTGGCAATGACTTTTCCTTGATCTTCAAGTGCTTGATAGGCCTGCTTTACAGTTGGGATACTGACATTTAAGTTTTGCGCCATAACACGCAATGAGGGAAGCTTTTCGCCCGGTAAAATAGACTCTTGTTCTGCCATCGACAAGATCATTTGGATCACCTGCTGATAGAGAAAGGCGGAATGTTGGCGTTGAATAACGGTACTCATAAGCAATAATCTGTATAGGTATAAATTAGCAAATTCTGTATATAGCTTATACAGAATAACAGCGTAAACTACAGACTTCCACTGCTGTTTGAATCTAGAGCCGATCATGAAAAATCTATTTCTTTACGCCATCACTGTGTTGATTTGGGGATCAACATGGCTTGCCATTGAATACCAACTTGGCAGCATCAACGAGTTTGTGTCGCTGTTTTACCGCTTTGGCCTCGCCGCGGTTTGTATGTGGGCGTTTGTCATCTATAAGCGTGTGCCAATGCGATTTTCTCGCCGAGATCACGGCTTTTTCATCCTCTTAGCGCTGTGTAATTTTGGTGCTAACTATCTCTTCTTGTATTGGGCTCAGGCACATTTAACGTCAGCAATGGCATCAATTGCGTTTTCATTATTATTAGTCGTTAATATCGTCAACACTAAGTTGTTTTTTGCCAAACCTATTGCAAAGCGAATTTACTTTGGTGCATCACTGGGCACGCTTGGGATAGTCAGCTTGTTTTGGCACGATTTGGTCGCATTTGATTTGCAAAGCGAGGCCTTCTTGGGATTATCATTAGCTCTATTGGGAACAGTGGTCGCGTCACTCGGTAATATGGTAAGCGTGCGCAATTCTAATCAGCAAATTGATGTTATGGCGGGAAATGCTTGGGGCATGCTTTACAGCGCTGTCATGCTAGCAGCCTATGTCGCCTTTAGTGAACATCAGTTTATCAACCAAGCGCCGGCATCATATTGGTGGTCTCTGATCTACCTAAGCGTGTTTGGCACCGTTATTGCCTTTGGTTGTTATTTCTCACTACTCAAGAATATTGGGCCTGAGAAAGCGAGTTATTTGATAGTGTTATTTCCTTTTGTTGCCGTGGCCTTGAGTACCTTATTTGAAGGCTTTGAGTGGCAGCAAAATACCTTTATTGGGTTTATTTTGGTCATCCTAGGTAATGCGATTGTACTCACGCCTTTAGATCGCATCTACGCTTGGTTGTCCATTCGGTCCCCAGTTAGAAGTTGAAGTCTTACCAATGCTTTAGCTTCTTACTTTTCAGCGCCATTTTATAATGGCGCTTTTTTTATGCTCAGTGCTCGGCGGCAGCAGGTTATCGTAGCAGGCGTGCACCCAATAATCTCACCATCAGCCTCAATGTCATACCCCTCTTGTGCGATATAAAGCTCTGCAATGCGGTCGTGATGCACATTTCTCATGCCCATATGACGTTTAAGCAGCATATTGACAAACAATACCACCCGCTGCCAATGCGTTTGTGGCGTGAACCACAGCAGCTCCAGCAAACCGTCATCAAGGCAAGCCATTGGGGCGGGAGTTAACCCTGCCCCAAAGTGTTTGCCATTCGCAAGTAACAACATCATACCGTGCTCAGGCCATGCGTTGCCGTGATAGCGAATGAGTTTGGCAGTAAACAGCGACATTAGTCCCGCATAGATATAGCTCAGCTTACCTAAACGTTTGGTCTGTCCTAAGTTATTCATGACATGCGCGTTAAAGCCAATCCCAGCGACATTGACAAACCAGCGCCCGTCCACTTTACCCAAATCAATACTTGTGACCTGATCTGAAAATACAGCTGCTCGCCACTGTACTTTGGAATAATTAAACTGCCGAGCAAAATCGTTGCCAGTCCCCGCTGGCAGTAGTGCGAGCGTGTTATCACGTTCGGCAATGGCATTGGCGACTAGGTGCAAAGTGCCATCCCCCCCAATCACCACCACGCTAACTCCCGCCGTAGCTGCTTGAGTAATTGCGTCCCTATCTGCGACAAAGTTTCCAGTGGTATTAAACCAAGTTGCCGTCAACTGTTGTTGTTTTAATTGTTGCTTTAACCATGCAATTTGCGCTTTCCCCTCAGCCCCCGCTAAAGGGTTGACTACCACCAGCATAAAAACCCTTAAATACAAAAACTCAACTTATATGAATAAAAAACCAAAACTAAAACCAAAAATCAAAAGCAAAAACCACAAACACCCATATTAACTGGGTTACAGCCTAATCAAAACAATCACAACCATGCATAACCATGCAAAAAACCCATTAAAACAAAAATGAACAAACCATTAATTCATTAGTTATTTTTATCCGAAAACATAAATTTTTATCGTTTTAAATTTAAACAAATTGCGTGCAAAATAGCCTTGTTTTCAATCATAGCTTATTAGGAGCCAGACATGCTTAATTCAGCTGCACCTTGCAGCCCATCACAAAACACGTTTAACCAAACACAACCAACTAAACAACGTCGTATCAATTGGACGAAGTGGTTGGCAGTATGTGGTCAACACTTAGCGTTAAAAGACGTGATTATGTATAAGTAAGTCTGCACAGAGCATGGCGTCCCAACCCGCCATGCTCTCGTCAGCATTTGTTTAAATAGACCATAAAAGCACCACTTCAACCAGCATTTTTGTACAAAACCTCTTCGTCAAACCGCTAATTTCTAGCACAATTTTAAAAAAAACCCTCTTTTAGCACATTTTTTAAGCAAACAGTTTAAAAACGGTTTACAGCGCCTAAATCGCTAAGTATTATCTTTGCCCATGGAGAGATGGCTGAGTGGTTGAAAGCACCGGTCTTGAAAACCGGCATACGTTAATAGCGTATCTAGGGTTCAAATCCCTATCTCTCCGCCATTTTTAAAGTATTGCGTCGGAGAGGTGGCCGAGTGGCTGAAGGCGCTCCCCTGCTAAGGGAGTATAGGGTTTGTAGCCCTATCGAGGGTTCGAATCCCTCCTTCTCCGCCATCACTTATAAGAAAACCGCTTAATTGCGGTTTTTTTATGTCTGCGATTTGTCACTTCCACACACAACTGGTCAGATGTCTTTAACCTATGCTATGTTGAGATCTGATTGGGGAAATGAGTGTGACTAATGAAAATCCATGTCTTAGAAGGCTATATTCAACATATTTATCTGGTTGAGCACGAAACGGGCCTACTGTTACTCGATGGTTGCTGTCGTGCTGATGTTGAGTTGGTCTGCAACTACATCCTACAATTGCAAAAGCCACTTAGCGCACTCAAGCTGATTGTGGTCACGCATATGCACCCAGATCATGCCGGTGGCGCGCACAAACTCAAAAAGCTCACGGGCGCAAAGATTGCGGCCGCAAATGCCCCCAGCCAGTGGTATCGTGGTATTGATGGTGTCATGATGCACCTCTCCGATATGGCGCTGGCACTTTGGGTTGCTGGGAGAAAGCGCAAGGCCAAACGTAATCTTTGGTATCCAAGACAATTATCACCAGACTTTTACCTAGCCGATGGTGATAGCTTGCCCTACTTTAACGAATGGCAAGCGATACACACACCCGGTCATACAGATAGAGACTTGAGCTTGTATCATCTCCCCAGTAAGCGCATCTATGTGGCGGATTTGACGGTAAAAGTGAAAGGGCAATTTGTTGCGCCTTTTCCGGTATTCTATCCACGCTTGTATCGCCAATCTCTTGCCAAAGTAAAGGCACTACAACCCCACTCCGTGATCTTGGCGCATCAAGGAGAAGTGCTTGCAGAAGAAATTGATTTCAACGCATTGATAGCGCGTGCGCCCAAGCAGCCAATGACACATTGGCGCTCGGTGAAGAAGAAGACCAAAAAAGCACTAGGGTTAGGAAACTAGCTTTCGTTGATAACCTGCACCAACCGCGAAATGTCCTCCTGACTATTATAAATATGTGGTGAGACGCGAATACCGTAGCGACGATTATCCACAGCAATGCCTGCACACTTAAGCTGCTCCATCACTGCTTCATGCCGCGAGCCAAAATGCAAAATAGCGGTCCCAGAGCAAGCACTCTGTGCTGTAGGAGAGCGATAAAATTCAGGCAATGCCGCTTGTAATTCAGATAACAAAGCAAAGTTGTACGTTCTTACTTGCTCAATCCCAAGCTCGGCAAAATAGCCAAGGCTGTGCCCCGCATAGATATAAGGTGCCACACTTGGAGTACCGCCCCAAAAACGCAGCGCACTTTCACTCAGCGCAAAATGATGAATATCGAACTCGAATGGATTTTGATGCGAAAACCAGCCAACATCTTTTGGTTCACAATAAGGTAAGACATCCTCACTCACCCAGATAAAACCGGCGCCAGGGCCACCACAGCTCCATTTCACACAAGAGCCGATAACGCAATCCGCGCCCCACTCGCTTAAATTTATTGGCAATACACTAAGTGACTGAGCAATATCAATAATGCTTCGACAGCCATATTGGTTGGCAAGGCTAATGATGTCAGCGACAGGGGCCTGCTGACCACTGTTCGAATACACATGGCTGACAAATACCCAGTCAATTTGCTCATCAATATATTGCTGCCACACGCTTAGGTCGTGCATATTCATCGCTTCGGGAATATAAACAATCTCAATATTGTCCAACGCGTTTTGTAACGCGAACCCCATGCTAGGGAAGTCTTGCTCACTCATCAACACGCGCACTTTGCGAATGCCACTTTCGGGTAAACTCATCGCCCATTTCGTCAAACCACTGGAAAGGTTTGTTTGCGGACAAAACAGGCGCGCATCAGTGTGTAATAGTGAAGCTAAGGCTGAGGTAAAGCGATCAATACCGCTTAACCAGTGCTGCCAAGGCTCTTGGTTTTGTTGTTGCCACGGCACCATAAATTGCTGATGAAAATCTTCCGCCGCAGATTTCAACATACGACCAACGGAATGACTCAATAAATAGTGACCCATAGGCAGGTAAAAATCGTCCCTATATTGCTTCATGCTTAACCCCTATTGCTTGGCGTAATCGTTTTAAATCATGATGCCGAGTAAAGATATCATCGCGCTCGGCAGCAGCTCGTCTATCTCTTAAGTCTGCAAGTTCTTTGAGTAACACTTCAATCGGTGGACCGCTGGCGGTCACTTTGCTTAAGTGCTGTTGCTGCATCGCTTGCGAAGGTTTGGCGATATACTTTTCTACGAGTTGATTGTGATGTTGTATAGCCGTATCTCCATGCAGCTTACATACTTGTATAAACAAGCTACAGGCAGGACCAAACCAATCACCTTTCGGCCCTTTCAATGCACTCAGAAACGCATCCATTAAATTAGGCGTACGCATGCATTCACGCAGGGTTGCTTGGTCTTCTGGCATCATATAGAGGAATTTTTCCACCAGCATTTGACCGTAACTAATGTCATTAGCCGGGCATAACCCCAACATCATATCGATAACATTGATACCCGCAAAATCTCCAGCGTTTGCGCCACGATAGACCTCTTTACCAACTCGGTATGGTTTGTAATAGGGTCTTACAACGTAAAAGAATGCCTCGGGATCTAGTTCCTTAAATAACTCTCGATTAGACTCTATCACCTCAAGCAGCGCTTGCTTAACTTGTTTGAGCAGCACCAATGACATGGGATGAGAAATTCCCAAATGATGTACCTTCATTAACGATTCGGACGCACGTTTATAGGCAAGAATGGCCTGAGTATTGTAGTCGATGAATAAGCGCTCTGCCGGATGAGAGGTAAAGCGCTTATACACGCCGTTGATTGCGCGGTTGTGTGTGGTGAGATGAGCCGTTGCGAAGCGCGGCGTAACCCCCAAAGAGGCACCAATATGCATGGCCAGTGCCGATGCTTGTATCAGCGGAGACACCCTTTCACGGCTTGGCTCGGTAATTTCGTGGCGCCTACATGCTGCCATAAATAGACCAACATTACCCAGTAAGTCGAACGCTTGCTCAAAGCCTTCGTCGGTATTGCCTTCTTCTAGCAGGGCCTGGATCAGTTGATTACCTTCTTCTAATAACTGTGCTTTTAGCGTTTCACCAACGCCTTCAACGTTTGCTTTATCCTGTTGCTGCCAATAAAGATGTTCAAGCTTGTCGTTAAGGTCGACAAACGGACCTCTAATCCAAGCGTCAAATTGTACGGCTAATGGACTCATTATTACTTCTCGTGATTATTCCACAGCTAAGGCTAGCAAATCACCACGAGCATAATTTGCCAATTTTCTCTAAAAGTTTAATACTGATTAGCAAGAATCACTCTTTTATTTGGTTTATGTCGGTAAATCTAGATGCCAAGGACAAATTGCTCCTTAACGCCTTGCAACATAATGCACGTTTGAGTAATGCCGCTCTCGCCGAAAAGGCAAACCTTTCAGATACTCCCTGTCTTCGACGCGTAAAACGCTTGCAAGATACAGGAGTAATTTCAGGCTATCATGCGGCACTTGATAGAGCGCAAGTTGACTTAAGTATTTTGGTTTATGCATTTATAAAACTCAGTGAAAATACCGCAACCGCAGCACATTTATTTGAGCAACACGTTGAGTCAGAAGATCAGGTGATCAGCTGTTCGGTGATCTCCGGAAGTCATGATTACCTATTGGAAATCGTAGCAAAGGATTTGCCCAGCTATGAACAGTTTGCCAAACATCAACTGGGTGCCTGTAAGGTGATTAGCGGGATTGAATCAACGATTGTACTCAAGCAAACTTTTGCAAAACGCATATTACCGATCCGCTAACCATTTTTATCGTCATCTGTTCTCGCTATACTGCATGTGATTTTATGCTCATAAGGACCGACTATGCGCCACTACCTTACCTCCACAGTATTTGCTTTTAGCCTGCTTGCCTCACCTTTGGTCATCGCACAAGACTGTGTTACCCAAGTGAGTGATATGTCGCTATTCACCAAGAGCAAAGCGTCGGGATTATTTCGCGAAGCGATCGATAAAGGCCCTGTCACCGTCGATATAGCGAATATAAAAAACTATAACGATTATATTCGTTCGACTAAGCAAATTATTGAAAGCCGCAATCCCCGCGCTACACTGCCGTGCCCGTTAATGACGCCTACTGCAAAATTACTCAACCTGACAAACCCCAAGGTAAGTGACTTAATCGCGCCATTTTCACTTGAGCATGACAACAAAGATCACGCCATTTTACTTATCCATGGTCTGACCGATTCTCCTTTTACTTTTCACTACCTTGCGGCAGCGCTCTATGAAGCGGGATACAATGTCAGAACCATGTTACTGCCAGGCCACGCGACTGCACCAAGCGATTTAACCGAAGTTGATATTGACGATTGGCAAACCCATACGGATTATGCCATCGCACAGACGAGCCAAGATTTTAAGCACTTTTCAGTACTTGGTTATTCCACTGGTGCCGCCATAGTACTGAGTAGCATAGCGAAGCACAAGCCCAATAATTTAGGCTCTGTTGCACTTATCTCACCCGCCACGGAGCCACATAATAAGAACGGTTGGCTAGCCAAATGGATTGATTACGTGCCATTTGTCAATTGGATAGATGAAGACGCTGATTTGGATTTCGCCAAATATGAATCTTTCCCATGGCATGGCGCAACGTTAGCCCATCAGGCTATGGCGCCACTCAAATCACTCACCACTTTGCCAGATGTACCGATGTTTATCAGCTACAGCGATGTCGATACCACCATAGACAATCATGCAACGGCAAAGCTACTAGAAAAGTGGCAACCTAAGTCAAAGTTGACCCGATTTATCTACTCGGAAACGCCACCGGCTAAGGCTAAGCAAGGTGTGAATTATCGGAGCGTGAAAGCCGACAACATTGTCGATATGTCTCATATTGGTATTTTGCAGCCACCTGAACATGTTTTTTATGGCCGCAAAGGGCCTTATCGTAATTGCACCAGTTACCACTTAGAAGACCAAGCCTTCATTAACTGCCGCACAGGTAAAACCGTCCACTTTGGCGAACGCCATGAAAAAAGCATGACGCAATACGCCGCTCTTGCGCGGATCACGTTTAACCCTGATTACAGCAACTTTGAGCAAACACTGCTCGCATTTTTTGACGGCCACAATGACTGAGTACCAACACAGGTTTATTCATTCTCTGACTGAAGTGACAGAAGCACAGTGGGACTGTGTTTCACCATCACATGTATTTACGAGCTATGCTTGGCTGCTTGCATTAGAGTTGAGCGGCTGCACCAGCAAAGAGACTGGCTGGATACCGCATCACCTAATGATTGAACGCCAGGGCGAGCTGATTGCAATTTTACCAGGCTATATTAAATCGCACTCTTATGGCGAGTACGTTTTTGATTGGGCTTTTGCTGAAGCCTACGAGCGCCACGGATTAGATTACTATCCGAAATGGCTGTGTGGCGTCCCCTTTACGCCCACTCAAGGACCAAGAATATTAACTAAACGTCTATCTTCTTGCTTGCTTGAATATATTGACGCTACGCTCACGAGCCTCGCCCAACTAGGCATTAGTGGAGTCCATATTAACTTTTGTCGTGAAAGTGACTTTCTCACTCAGAGTCATTTAACGATGCGCCGCAATGTGCAATTTCATTGGCATAATCAAGGTTACGCCGAGTTCGCTGATTTTCTCGCACGACTCACATCAAGAAAGCGTAAAATGGTCATGAAAGAACGCCAAACTGTGACTGCCCAAGGTATTAACATAAGCTGGACTGCTGGCAGAGAAATAAGCACAGCACAACTCGATGCGTTTTTTCTCAGTTACCAGCTCACCTACCTTAAACGATCGCGACACCACGGCTATCTCTCTCGCGACTTTTTTCAGCAAGTTATCACCTCGATGCCAGATAAGCTTCGCCTTTGCTGCGCCTACTTAAACCACGAAATTATCGCCACCAGTTTATATCTTGTGGATGGTGATACCCTGTATGGTCGCTATTGGGGCGCGATTGAGGATAGTTACGACTTTTTGCATTTTGAGCTGTGTTACTATCAAGGCATAGAGTACGCCATTGCTAATCAGCTTGCTGTCTTTGACGCGGGTGCTCAAGGCGAGCACAAGTTAGTGAGGGGTTTTGAGCCGGTGTGGAGGCAATCGTATCACCGCTTATTTCAACCTGACTTTCAACAAGCGCTTGAGGATTTTACCAAGCGCGAAGCTGACGCACTCGGGCATTACTTTACCGAGTGTCAAGCAAAACTACCGTTTAAACACCAATAAGCGATTATTAGCCGGCATCGCATAGTCTTGCTGTAGTGTAAGTCCTTGCTCTGCAGCAAGCGCCAATACCCATTCTTGATCGCGAATGCCACTATTCTGGTCTTGCGATTTTAAATACGCATCAAACTCTCGGTTACTCTCGCTGGTAAATTCACCTTGATAATTAAACGGCCCATAAACTATCAGGTAGCCGCTTACTTTAAGGTGTCGTCCTACTCCTGCGATTAAGCGCTCAACGAGCGTTGATGACACAATGTGCAAGGTATTAGCGGTATAGATCACATCATAACGCTGATTAACAGGCCACGCATGGTGTAAGTCTAGCGCCAATGGCGGTAAAGTATTCTCTAACTCTGCGTCATCAAGCCACGCTTGAATACCTGCGTGATTAACCTCTCTGTCCGCCGTCTGCCACGTTAAATGCGGTAACGCCGCAGCAAAGTGCACCGCATGCTGACCCGTACCAGAGCCTACCTCTAGCACTTCCAAAGGTTTATTTAGATAGGGAGTGAGCTTTTCTAATATTGGCTGTTTATTGTTTTCACACGCTTGAGAGTAAGGTTTTGTCATCTCGTTTGCACTATTTTGATCGATTTATGCGCCTCATTGAGGCAAGAATTTATCTCAATTGCAAGGCAAATAGCTAAAACTTCTACTAAGCAATTAAAATTAGAAAAGAAATTTATTTTGGTACAACTTCTGCTAAGTTTAAAGAGTAATAAGAGGAGAAGCGAGCATGAAAATTTCAGAGATCACCCAAATGCCAAGCCAACTTAAAAGCGAAGGACTTGTCCTGAAGAAGCGTAAAAATACCTTCACGAAAAGTCGCGCTTACCGACAAGAAGTCGCTAACCTGATGCAACTCGAAGAACAAGAGAAAGAGCATTCAGAGCAGCAATATCTCCTCGGCTATAATTAAGCTCAATCACACTTTCCTAAATTCATTTCAGACTCATAGTGAGCTGCTATGGTGAATGCTAAACAAATTGTTTGGCAGTGCGAATACTAAAGCTTGAATTGCCAATCAAACGATGTAATGATAACCATTATCATTACATCGTTTGGTTTTGTATTTATGCAGCTAGCTACTTTATTACAAACTTATCGTGCGAAGCTTAATCGCCACTGCCAGCGACCACAACTTGAGGCGCCGCTCTTGGTTGCGGAATATATTTCGGCTGGTATAGGCATGGCAAAATGGTACGAGCGCCATAATAACCCGCTGCTGCAAGAGCTTTATCTTAAAAATACATTGTCCGAACTGTTAGAACAGATTGCCGATCCACTCGTTGATACAGCCATACGTAAACAATGCATGGATCAATTATTTAAACCTTTGTTGGCACTAAAACGGTTTTATAAACATCACCATACTTCGCCACGGCAATTTTTGAAGCTCCAGCGAGATGCGTGCCAAACCTGCCAGCAGTTTAACCCTTTTTATTAGGAGCAACGATGACTACATTTCGTCAAGAATCCGATAGTATGGGAACATTAGATGTTCCTGAGCATGCGCTCTACAAGGCGCAAACACAGCGCGCTGTAAATAACTTTCCTATTAGCGGGATCACAATGCCAAGTAGCTTTATCAAAGCATTGGCCTACATCAAACAAGCCGCAGCAGAAACCAATCAATCCCTTGGACATCTATCAAGTGATAAAGCAAAAGCAATTGTGAGTGCCTGTCAGCAGCTAATTGATGGCAAACACTTAGATCAATTTCCAGTGGATGTCTTTCAGACTGGCTCTGGTACCAGTTCAAACATGAATGCCAATGAAGTGATAGCTACTCTAGCGACTGAATTAAGCGGTGTCGCAATTCATCCTAATGATGACGTTAACATGGGCCAAAGCTCAAACGATGTGATCCCAACAGCGATTCACGTGAGTAGTGCAATCACAGCAGTGTATGACCTTCTGCCAGCACTAAAACACTTATCTAGTAGTATTGAACAAAAAGCAGAGCAAGTTGGTCATCACGTCAAAACTGGCCGGACGCACTTGATGGATGCAATGCCGGTGACCTTTGCACAAACATTAAGTGGCTGGCAAGCGCAAGTCGATAACGCTTGTCAGGGCATTGTTCATTCCTTAGAAAAAGTCTACGAGTTAGGTCAAGGTGGAACAGCGGTTGGCACAGGTATTAATGCCGATCCACAGTTCGCTAAATTATTTAGCCAAAACCTGAGCACTAACATCGGGATCCGCTTCAGTAAAGGCAGCAACTTTTTCTATCATATCGGTTCACAAGACGCGATAGTGGGACTTTCAGGCCAACTTAAAACCTTTGCAGTAGCACAAATGAAGATAGCCAATGACTTACGCTGGATGAATTCAGGACCGCTTGCTGGCCTAGGTGAAATCGAACTTGAGGCGCTACAACCCGGCTCTTCAATCATGCCAGGTAAAGTAAACCCTGTTATTCCAGAAGCGGCTGCAATGGCCAGTGCTCAAGTGATAGGTAATGACGCAACGATTAGTGTTGCAGGCCAGTCTGGCAATTTTGAGCTGAATGTTATGCTGCCAGTGATTGCATTAAATATTTTGCAAAGCATTGAGATCCTCGCAAATACCGCGAGGCTACTTGCGGACAAAGCTATTTCAAGCTTTAAGGTGAATGAGCAGAATATTCAAAAGGCACTGGCTAAAAATCCGATTTTAGTTACCGCGTTAAATCCTGTGATCGGGTATGAAAAAGCAGCACAAATTGCCAAACTTGCCTACAAAGAAGGACGTCCAATCATAGAGGTCGCTGCTGAGCAAACCGATCTGAGTGAAGACGAGCTCCAATCATTACTCGATCCGCAAAAACTCACCAAAGGCGGTCTATAGCGCCGTCCTTCACAGCCTGCAATCACATATAGTGTATGCAGGCTACAGAGCTTGCTATTCCTTAAAGACTTGCGTAGTTTAATTAGCAAACATTAGGAGAGCATATAATGAACAAGATGATCCCCACTTTACTCGCAACCTTTTTGTTGTTTGGTTGCCAAGAAGAAGTAACTAAAGAAGAAACAGCCGAACAAAAAGCACAAGAGACTAAGCCTGTAAGCGAAAAGCACACCGAAATTAAAGAATCAGAAGAAGCAAGCTTGCCTATTCAACAAGATGGTAAAAAGCTCGATATCTCTGACATCAAAGCCCATAAACAATCATTGGAAAGCATCGTAGCCGACAAAAGCTGTGATAACGATACCCAGTGTAAAGTTATTGCCGTTGGCGATCGCGCCTGTGGCGGCCCTTCCTCTTATCTAGTGTATTCAACAAAATCAACAGATGAGGCACAAGTAAAACAATTAGCGGAGCAAACTACTACATTAGAGCGCGCCTATAATATGCAAAATCAGATGATGAGTATCTGTCAGCATTTAATTGAACCCGCAACACAATGCGTTGAAAATAAGTGTGTTAAACTAGAAAATAGTCGTCCTACATACTAGAGGCAATAATGAAGTTAGCTATTTCTCTCGCTTGCATCGGCACACTAATTGCGGCGTTATCTGGCTGTGAAATGACATCAGGCGATGCAACAAGTCGCTCTAATACTGCGCATACACTCAGCGATATAAGAGCAAATATAGGATGTGATGCAAGCTATCAGTGTAAAGTAATTGGAGTAGGTGAGCGATTAACCTGTGGTGGACCAAGAGAATACCTGATCTATTCAACGAAGCATACTGATGAGCAAGATGTAGAAGCAGTCGTTAGCGACCTTACAGACCAAGAAAAGCTGAATAACAAAGGAAAAGCGCCAGCGGTTAGTTGTGAACCTGTGATGCCAATACAAACACTATGTATTGCGCATACCTGTCAGGCTGTACCCCTGTAAACTGATGAGCACTCAGGTTATTGGATAAGCTCATTAATCACTGAGATCACCATCACTAAAAGCGCACAAATACTCGCATTAATAATATACTTCACTTCAAGCTGCTTCTTAATCCAATAGCTATACATAAAGCGAATTAGATAAGTGGCTGAAGTACCAAACAATGCAAATATTACCAACAGTGCAATTAAATGAAATGACACGCTAAACCCCCTGTTTTGAGCCCATCATATCGTTAATTGACCCTTCCTTATAGCCCTTATTGCATAAAACCTTATAGCTGCCTCTTGCTTGCAAATGCTCGGCGGGTAAACCACCTCCTACCATGTTGCACTGTGCTGATGCTGTGGTGGGAGCGCATTTACTTAGGTTTAGAAAACCTCACGAGGTTTTCTATGCCTCAAAACTCTATACCCCAAATAGCAAAAAAACCCGTCGCATTGCTGAAACTGGTTTTAATGTACATGTTTTTTTGCTGGAACTTCATTGCAAGCCATCGGTGGATAAACCACCTCTTACCATGTTGCACTGTGCTGATACTATGGTGGGAGTGGGAGTGGGAGCGAGTTTACCTCGCGAGGTTTTCTATACGCCAAACAGCAAAAAACCCGTCGCATTACTGCAACGGGTTTCTCTTATTTGGCCCTGGCGATGTTCTACTTTCACATGGGTAATCCACACTATCATCGACGCTGTTTTGTTTCACTTCTGAGTTCGGCATGGGGTCAGGTGGGTCCAAAACGCTATAGTCACCAGGAAATTCTGTTCATCAATGAAGTCTCCCTCATCAATGTAAATCCGGAAAAAGCTTATTAAATTCTTTTGTCTACTTTAGTCTATTAACTTCTGTCGCTTAAACCACTTTGGCGTTGTATGGTTAAGCCTCACGGGTAATTAGTACGAGTTAGCTTAATGCCTCACAGCACTTCCACATCTCGCCTATCAACGTTGTAGTCTTCAACGGCCCTTCAGTTGACTCTAAGTCAAAGTGAGAACTCATCTCGAGGCCTGCTTCCCGCTTAGATGCTTTCAGCGGTTATCAGTTCCGAACGTAGCTACCGGGCAATGCAATTGGCATCACAACCCGAACACCAGCGGTTCGTCCACTCCGGTCCTCTCGTACTAGGAGCAGCCCCTCTCAATTCTCAAACGCCCACGGCAGATAGGGACCGAACTGTCTCACGACGTTCTAAACCCAGCTCGCGTACCACTTTAAATGGCGAACAGCCATACCCTTGGGACCGACTTCAGCCCCAGGATGTGATGAGCCGACATCGAGGTGCCAAACACCGCCGTCGATATGAACTCTTGGGCGGTATCAGCCTGTTATCCCCGGAGTACCTTTTATCCGTTGAGCGATGGCCCTTCCATTCAGAACCACCGGATCACTATGACCTACTTTCGTACCTGCTCGACGTGTCTGTCTCGCAGTTAAGCTTGCTTCTACCATTACACTAACCGTACGATGTCCGACCGTACTTAGCAAACCTTCGTGCTCCTCCGTTACTCTTTGGGAGGAGACCGCCCCAGTCAAACTACCCACCAGGCACTGTCCTCAACCCCGATTCAGGGGCCTAAGTTAGAACATCAACACTACAAGGGTGGTATTTCAAGGTCGGCTCCACAGAAACTAGCGTCTCTGCTTCAAAGCCTCCCACCTATCCTACACATGTAGGGTCAATGTTCAGTGCCAAGCTGTAGTAAAGGTTCACGGGGTCTTTCCGTCTAGCCGCGGGTACACAGCATCTTCACTGCGATTTCAATTTCACTGAGTCTCGGGTGGAGACAGCGTGGCCATGGTTACACCATTCGTGCAGGTCGGAACTTACCCGACAAGGAATTTCGCTACCTTAGGACCGTTATAGTTACGGCCGCCGTTTACCGGGGCTTCGATCAAGAGCTTCGCCTAAGCTAACCCCATCAATTAACCTTCCGGCACCGGGCAGGTGTCACACCGTATACGTCATCTTACGATTTTGCACAGTGCTGTGTTTTTAATAAACAGTCCCAGCCACCTGGTCACTGCGGCTCTCGTTTGCTTACAGAGCAAGTCCTTCACAAACAAGAGCGTACCTTCTCCCGAAGTTACGGTACAATTTTGCCTAGTTCCTTCACCCGAGTTCTCTCAAGCGCCTTAGTATTCTCTACCTGACCACCTGTGTCGGTTTAGGGTACGATTCAGTATGAACTGAAGCTTAGAGGCTTTTCCTGGAAGTAGGGCATCAACAACTTCACCACCTTAGTGGCTCGTCTCGACTCTCAGCCTTGGCAACCCGGATTTTCCTAAGTCACCAGCCTACAGCCTTTCACATGGACAACCAACGCCATGCTTGCCTAGCCTGCTCCGTCCCCCCATCGCATTCATACCGAGTACGGGAATATTAACCCGTTTCCCATCGACTACGCTCTTCAGCCTCGCCTTAGGGGTCGACTCACCCTACCCTGATTAACATGGGATAGGAACCCTTGGTCTTCCGGCGGAGGAGTTTTTCACTCCTCTTGTCGTTACTCATGTCAGCATTCGCACTTCTGATATGTCCAGCATGCCTCCCGGCACACCTTCAGCCACTTACAGAACGCTCCCCTACCCCGCGAACTAAGTTCGCAGCCGTAGCTTCGGTGGTATGTTTAGCCCCGTTACATCTTCCGCGCAGGCCGACTCGACTAGTGAGCTATTACGCTTTCTTTAAAGGGTGGCTGCTTCTAAGCCAACCTCCTAGCTGTTTTAGCCTTCCCACATCGTTTCCCACTTAACATACACTTTGGGACCTTAGCTGACGGTCTGGGTTGTTTCCCTCTCCACGACGGACGTTAGCACCCGCCGTGTGTCTCCCGGATATTACTTTACGGTATTCGGAGTTTGCAAAGGGTTGGTAAGTCGGGATGACCCCCTAGCCTTAACAGTGCTCTACCCCCGTAAGTATTCGTCCGAGGCTCTACCTAAATAGATTTCGGGGAGAACCAGCTATCTCCCGGTTTGATTAGCCTTTCACTCCTAGCCACAGGTCATCCCCTAACTTTTCAACGTTAGTGGGTTCGGTCCTCCAGTTGATGTTACTCAACCTTCAACCTGCCCATGGCTAGATCACCGGGTTTCGGGTCTATACCCTGCAACTTAAGCGCCCAGTTAAGACTCGCTTTCGCTACGGCTCCCCTAAATGGTTAACCTCGCTACAGAATATAAGTCGCTGACCCATTATACAAAAGGTACGCAGTCACCCAACAAGTAGGCTCCTACTGCTTGTACGTACACGGTTTCAGGTTCTATTTCACTCCCCTCACAGGGGTTCTTTTCGCCTTTCCCTCACGGTACTGGTTCACTATCGGTCAGTTGGGAGTATTTAGCCTTGGAGGATGGTCCCCCCATATTCAGTCAAAGTTTCACGTGCTCCGACCTACTCGATTTCACTTTAGATAAGTTTTTGTGTACGGGACTATCACCCTGTTTCGTCATGCTTTCCAGCATGTTCCACTAACCACACTAAAGCTTAAGGGCTGGTCCGATTTCGCTCGCCGCTACTTTCGGAATCTCGGTTGATTTCTTTTCCTACGGGTACTTAGATGTTTCAGTTCTCCGCGTTCGCCTCGTTAACCTATGTATTCAGTTAACGATACCTGCAAGCAGGTGGGTTCCCCCATTCGGAAATCCTAGTCTCAAGCGCCTCTTACTGGCTTGACTAGGCTTATCGCAAGTTAGTACGTCCTTCATCGCCTCCAACTGCCAAGGCATCCACCGTGTACGCTTAGTCACTTAACCATACAACCCAAAATAGTTTTAAGTTGTACTGTCAAAGACTGATTTAACTTCGCCAGAAGTTAATATTGAATACTAAAGTAGACGCTAATTAATCATCGAAATGATTAATCGGCATTTTCTTTCGAAAACTCGATAAATAACTTTACGTTATCTATCAGAATTTAATTTTTCAGCTTTTCCAAATTTTTAAAGAGCAATATCACTTAGCCATCAGGCCAAGCAACAATCATCTGTGTGGACACTTCGAACAAATAAGTTCTAAATCGTATAAGGAGGTGATCCAGCCCCAGGTTCCCCTAGGGCTACCTTGTTACGACTTCACCCCAGTCATGAATCACTCCGTGGTGAACGTCCTCCCGAAGGTTAGACTATCCACTTCTGGAGCAACCCACTCCCATGGTGTGACGGGCGGTGTGTACAAGGCCCGGGAACGTATTCACCGCAACATTCTGATTTGCGATTACTAGCGATTCCGACTTCATGGAGTCGAGTTGCAGACTCCAATCCGGACTACGACAGGCTTTAAGGGATTCGCTCACTATCGCTAGCTCGCTGCTCTCTGTACCTGCCATTGTAGCACGTGTGTAGCCCTACACGTAAGGGCCATGATGACTTGACGTCGTCCCCACCTTCCTCCGGTTTATCACCGGCAGTCTCCTTAGAGTTCCCGACCGAATCGCTGGCAACTAAGGATAGGGGTTGCGCTCGTTGCGGGACTTAACCCAACATCTCACAACACGAGCTGACGACAGCCATGCAGCACCTGTATCAGAGCTCCCGAAGGCACCAAACCATCTCTGGTAAGTTCTCTGTATGTCAAGTGTAGGTAAGGTTCTTCGCGTTGCATCGAATTAAACCACATGCTCCACCGCTTGTGCGGGCCCCCGTCAATTCATTTGAGTTTTAACCTTGCGGCCGTACTCCCCAGGCGGTCTACTTAATGCGTTAGCTTTGGAAAAGTTGTCCGAAGACCCCAGCTCCTAGTAGACATCGTTTACGGCGTGGACTACCAGGGTATCTAATCCTGTTTGCTCCCCACGCTTTCGTACATGAGCGTCAGTGTTGACCCAGGTGGCTGCCTTCGCCATCGGTATTCCTTCAGATCTCTACGCATTTCACCGCTACACCTGAAATTCTACCACCCTCTATCACACTCTAGTTTGCCAGTTCGAAATGCAGTTCCCAGGTTAAGCCCGGGGCTTTCACATCTCGCTTAACAAACCGCCTGCGTACGCTTTACGCCCAGTAATTCCGATTAACGCTCGCACCCTCCGTATTACCGCGGCTGCTGGCACGGAGTTAGCCGGTGCTTCTTCTGTCAGTAACGTCACAGCTAGCAGGTATTAACTACTAACCTTTCCTCCTGACTGAAAGTGCTTTACAACCCGAAGGCCTTCTTCACACACGCGGCATGGCTGCATCAGGCTTGCGCCCATTGTGCAATATTCCCCACTGCTGCCTCCCGTAGGAGTCTGGACCGTGTCTCAGTTCCAGTGTGGCTGATCATCCTCTCAAACCAGCTAGGGATCGTCGCCTTGGTGAGCCTTTACCTCACCAACTAGCTAATCCCACTTGGGCCAATCTAAAGGCGAGAGCCGAAGCCCCCTTTGGTCCGTAGACATTATGCGGTATTAGCCATCGTTTCCAATGGTTGTCCCCCACCTCAAGGCATGTTCCCAAGCATTACTCACCCGTCCGCCGCTCGTCATCTTCTAGCAAGCTAGAAATGTTACCGCTCGACTTGCATGTGTTAGGCCTGCCGCCAGCGTTCAATCTGAGCCATGATCAAACTCTTCAATTAAAAGTTTTTTGAAACCTAAGTTTCGTGCTCAATGAATTCTGATTTTGATTTCCTAAGAAATCGAATTGACTGTGCTGAATAAACTATGTTTATTCCGTTGGTCACTCAGCTCAATTGAGACTCTAAATTTGTTTGCGTCATCTAGCGAACTAGAATCTGCTGTTAGAACTCAATCTGTACGAGTGCCCACACAGATGATTGCTTCATATTTTTAAAGAACGTTTCGAAACATTTCGCTGTTTCGAGGGATGTGCATTCTAAGCATTCCCGATTTTTTGTCAACACTTAATTTTGAATTTCTTTAGAAGAAGCTTCTAATTTAAGTTTTACTTGACGCCAACTCGTTGCTGCTTTGCTTTTCAGCGTAGCGCCCCGTGTCAGTGGGGTCGCATTATAGGGCGATCCGATTTTAGTGCAACCCTTTTTTAAAGAAAATTGCGAAAAAACGTTTGTTCGAGCAAAAATGAAGCGAAACGCTTATTTTTGACACTTTTGCTTATCTTTTTGCAGTTTTTTCGTACTAGAGTTTTACAATTCAACACTCTACACTAGTGACACAAGACACGAGAGATGAGTAATCTAGACATGCTTAGAAGTTATAAAGGTAAATCCCCGCGCTTGGCACAAGGCGTTTATATTGATGAATCATCCGTTTTGGTCGGTGATATAGAAATTGGCGAAGACAGCAGCGTTTGGCCATTGGTTGCAGCAAGAGGCGATGTGAACTACATCAAGATAGGTAAACGAACCAATGTTCAAGACGGAAGTGTACTGCATTTAACAAGAAAGAGCGCTTTAGTACCTGACGGTTACCCGCTTATTATTGGTGATGATGTCACTGTTGGTCATAAAGTCATGTTGCATGGTTGCAAACTTGGTAATCGTATTCTTGTAGGCATGGGTGCAATTATTATGGACAACGTCACCGTAGGAGATGACGTTATTATTGGTGGTGGTGCACTTGTCCCGCCCAATAAAAATCTTGAGTCCGGCTTTTTATATGTCGGTAGTCCGGTAAAACAAGCCAGACCCCTTACAGAACAAGAGCTACAATTTTTAAAAGTGTCCGCTCAAAATTACGTGGAACTGAAAGATGAATATTTAGAGGAAAGCTAAGCTTATCTCTCCCGCCTCATTAAACGCTTCATCCTCAATTAATTGCTCAGCCTGCATTTCATAATCGAATTGGTGCTGAGCAAAGTGTGCTATTGCAGCTTCTTGCTCAAGCTTAGTTGCAATTTTACAGCGGATCAGCTGACCACTGGCCATCGCCGTAAACGTTAACACTCCTTGTTGATAACTGATGTCATCATTAAACAGTATTGCTTGGTTCATATTTACCTTCTAATAAGCCTAAATGTTTCGGACGTATCAGGTCTCACCCCTCGCCATTGGTAAAACGCTTCTGCGGCCTGCTCAACTAACATACCTATGCCATCTATCAATTGCGTTTGTTGATTATGTTGCGCCACCCAGTCTAAGAAACTTGTTTGCTGGTCGCTGTAGAACATATCGTAGGCAACTAAGCAGGATGTAATAACAGTAGGGCTAACGTCTGGCACCTCCCCTGTGATGCTTGATGAGGTGGAGTTAATCACAATATCGAAACCAATGTCAGGGGTATTGTTTAATCCACACCCTGTAACCTCTCCATACGTGGCGAATTGCTCTGCTAGTTGCAATGCTTTTGACTCAGTACGGTTGGTAACGACAATCCGTTTTGCTCCGGCCTGAAGAAGCGGATAGATACAGCCTTTGGCTGCGCCACCTGCACCAATCAATAGTACGGTAGCCCCCTCAAGTTTAGTTTGGTGTTTCACGAGATCTCGCACCAGACCTGCACCATCAGTATTATCGCCTGTAATACTGCCATCTTGCTGTTTGATTAGAGTATTGACGGCACCAGCGAGCTTAGCTCGTTCGGTGAGGGTATCTGCAAAGACAAATGCCTGCTCTTTAAAAGGTAAAGTCACATTCGCACCACAACCACCCTGGGCAAAAAATGTCGATGCAGTTTGAATAAAGGCATCTTCTGGTGCCAAAATAGCCTCGTATTCTAATTGCTGCTGGCATTGCTGTGCGAATTGCGCATGGATTGCTGGCGATTTAGAATGTTTTATCGGATTACCGAATACCGCGTATTTGTCCATCGTTATAAGAGCGCCTTGAAAGAGTCATTATGAAGCAGTTAATTAAACGTATCTTTAATAAAGATGCAACCGTAGAACAAACAAATAGTGCCCCCACTCCAGAAAAAACACCTTATGAAATCATTGGTGGAGAACAAGGCACCCGCGATCTTGCTAACCACTTTTACGATATTATGGCAACCGATCCCTATGCAAAGCCGCTTTACGATATGCATCCACAACCATTAGATAGGATCAGACAGGTATTTTTTGAATTTCTTTCTGGTTGGTTAGGCGGGCCCGATTTATTTGCAGAGAAATATGGTCACCCACGTTTAAGAATGCGCCATATGCCCTTTCCTATCGACCAAGATTTACGGGATCAATGGATGCACTGCATGAATAAAGCATTGGACTTAGAGGTAGGAAATCCATTATTAAGAGAAGGATTAAGGCAGTCCCTCGCTCAGCTTGCGACACATATGATTAATCAAGAATAAAACTAAAGTATTAGTTAATTAAAATTACACGGCTATTTTGCGCTAGGTCAAATCCCGTTCTTGAGTAGAGATGCATAATCACTGTTCTAATTGTGTACAGGTGCGATGCGTGTGAAATCTATTCAACATAAAATTTATGCGTTACTGGCAGTGACGGGCGTGCTCGTCTTGATTGCCAGTATCCTTAGTAGCAGCAGTCAACAAAAGACTCTCGCTGAAGAAACTGTCGAAAGTAATATTAAGCTACTGGCAGATAATTACTTTGATTCTATTAATACTATGATGCTGACTGGCACCATGGCAAACCGTGAAATTCTGAGTGATAAAATTCGCAATCATCCGAATATCGAGGATGCGCATATTATCCGCTCCGAGCAAGTTAATAAGCTTTACGGTCCAGGTAATGCAAATCAAGCACCTAACTCTGAGGCTGAGTTTGATGCGTTGAACGGAAGAGAAACCTTAGTTATTGAACAGCGCGACGGTAGTCGCATCATGACTTATTTAAAGCCGATGGTGGCCAAAGAAAGCTATAAAGGAACAAATTGCTTGGGTTGTCATCAGGCAAAGGAAGGCGATGTGCTCGGCGTTGTGCGGATCAGCTACTCTTTGGATGATATTGATAATACGGTACACACTAATACGTGGTTTAGCACTGCGCTTCTCTCTGCTATCTTTATTACCACATTTGTGATTTTAGGCGTGCTTTTTAGGAAGCTCTTTATAGTACGACTAAAAACGCTAGGCCGAACCATGCGCCTCGCAACGACGAATAAAGACCTATCATTACGAATAGACGACCAAGTCGATGACGAGCTTGGACGCTTGGCGATTAACTTCAATAAAATGATGGATAGCTTTAAAGACAATATTGCGCAGTTGTCCAACTCTTCGAAAATTCTTATTCACTCAGCAGAATCTATATATGCTTCAGCGGAAACTACCGAGCTGGCCATTCAAGAGCAAAAACAAGGGACGGACTCTGTTGCAGCCGCGATTAATGAGCTTGAAAGCTCTTCAAGTGAAGTAAAAAATACCACCCACTTTGCATCAGAAAAATCGGATAGCAGCAATCACCTCGCAGAGGAAAGCATGGCTGTTGCTAATCATACTGAGCAAAGTATCAACCAATTAGCACAAGATGTAAGGCAAGCTGCAGAACAAGTTTCTCAGCTTCAAGCACAAACTCTTGAAGTGGGTAAAGTACTCGAAGTGATCAGTAGTATCGCGGAGCAAACCAATCTCTTAGCGCTCAATGCAGCAATAGAGGCCGCGCGCGCCGGGGAAGCAGGAAGAGGGTTTGCGGTTGTTGCGGACGAAGTCAGAACACTTGCGACACGAACACATGACTCAACCGATGAAATCAAACGTACTATCGATAAGCTACAGTCCGAGGCACAGCAAACCGTGGCAGCAATGAGTGCTTCTTGCGAAGAAGCAGATGAGCGCGCGCATCAGGTCAAGAAAGTGGCACAAGCGCTTAAAGACATCTCGACACAGATGCACGAAATTAATGCCTTAAACCTGCAAATTGCCGATGCCACTGAGCAACAAAACTTGGCCGCTGAAGAAATCAATCGTAGCGTAGTGGCGATTAGTGATAATGCTGAGCGCTCGCTAGTTGATGCCCATGGCTCTAAACAGATCAGCGAAGAGTTGCTCACCCTTGCGCGCGATTTGGATGAGCAAGTGCGCGGATTTAAATTAAATTAAGTGAACCGCTAAAAGTAAAAAAGGAGCCTCGGCTCCTTTTTTACTCTATTACATCGCCAACCAATTCTTTGGCGTAAGATAATTATACAACTCAGCTTCTTTCGATCCAGGCTCTGGCTGGAAGTCATACTCCCAACGTGCCAATGGTGGCATCGACATTAAAATAGACTCGGTACGTCCACCTGTTTGTAGACCAAACAATGTGCCTCGATCCCATACCAAATTAAATTCAACGTAACGGCCTCGGCGATATAGCTGGAATTGACGCTCTTGTTCGCTATACGGTGTATCTTTGCGTTTTTCAATAATAGGCAGATAAGCATCAAGGAAGCCATTGCCAACAGCTTGCATAAACGCAAAGCTCTTTTCAAAGCCCCATTGATTTAGGTCATCAAAGAATAGACCACCCACACCTCGAGTCTCATCTCGATGTTTTAAATAAAAATATTCATCACACCACTTTTTGTAGTCACCGTATACCGCGTTACCAAATGGTGCGCACAAATCCTTTGCAACTTGGTGCCAGTGCTTCACATCCTCAAGAACTGGATAAAATGGCGTTAAATCAAAACCACCACCAAACCACCAAATCGGCTCTTCGCCTTCTTTCTCAGCAATAAAAAAACGCACATTGGCATGGCTAGTTGGAATATTGGGATTCTTCGGGTGGATCACTAAAGATACCCCACAGGCATGGAAGCTTCTGCCTGCTAACTCTGGACGGTGCGCCGTCGCTGAGGCTGGCATAGAAGCGCCAAAAACATGTGAATAGTTTACCCCGCCTTGCTCAATAACATCGCCATTACGGATCACGCGAGTGCGACCGCCACCACCTTCAGCACGCTCCCAGGCATCTTCAACAAACTGAGCGTTACCATCGGCAGCCTCTAAGCCTTGGCAGATATTATCTTGTAGTTGTAATAAAAAGGCTTTTACGGTCTCTAGGTTTATTTTACTCATGGTACTTTTTATCCTCGGATCACTTGGCCAGTCATTGCATTTTTAATGACGCTTGGGGTCGTATTACCACCTAACTCACCTTCAACATAATAGCCAACTTGCGAGCCAAACTGGCTACGAGCTTCCGACAACGAAACAACTGGAGTTTGACCAGTTACATTGGCACTGGTAGAAACGATCGGCTTACCAAAGCGTTGACACAATTGCTTTACAATGGGATGGCTAGTAACACGAATAGCGATAGTGTCGTGTCCCCCAGTTAACCAATGCGGCGTACTGGCTTTCGCTGGCAATAACCAAGTAATGGCGTCTGGCCATGACGAAAAAATATCAGCGCGCTTATCCATCGGGATTTTATTGTCATCCACATAAGGCAAACATTGACCATAATTGTCGGCGATTAAGATTAACCCTTTTTCTATGGGTCGAGATTTGATTGTTAGCAACTTAGTGACCGCATCTTGGTTATCAGGATCACAACCTAAACCATAAATGGCTTCCGTTGGATAACAGATCACTTCGCCAGCTTGAAGTGCTGACTCAGGCGTTGTTATTGTCGCAGCATCCGCTTTATTGTCATTACTCACGGTATTTCCACTATCTTTTGACATGATTTCTGCGGGCATTGTAGCACAGCTTTACCCGCTCGGGTTTTCTCCACCAGCACGGGCCAATGACACTCAGGGCAAGTCTGCTCTACAGGCTTGGCGTTCAAGGTATACTTACAACTTGGGTAAGTGTCACAGCTATAAAAGTGTTTACCAAACTTATTTTTACGCTGAATTAGGTTGCCTTTTTGACATTTTGGACACGCAGGTAACACCGCTGTTGGTGGCGCATCTTCATGACCAATATAGTGGCAATCAGGATACCCCGTACAGCCAATAAACATGCCATAGCGACCATTTTTTATCACTAGATCTTTGCCGCATTCAGGACAAGCCACATCTTCTAGCACTTTAATTACATGGCTATCATGATGTGCGAGTGGGCGAATATAATCACAAGTTGGGTAGCTAGCGCAGCCAATAAATGGACCATTTTTACTGTTTTTGATTACCAGCTCAGAGCCACATTCTGGGCATACTTCATACTCTTTTTCTAATGCATGTTTGTCTGCATTAAATAATGCATGATCTATTTTACTCATCGCTTTACCACCGCCCCTTTGTGCAAGTATGCGCCTAATATAATCGCCTCGTTTTTAGGGTCAAGGAAATGATGGAAATTCCCCCTTGCAAGTATTTGATATCAGCGTTTTCAACTAAGCAGGAAACATTATTTGAAAGGTGGTAAGCTGAGGTCAAGACCTCAACTTACCGAAGTAAACTTATCTTGCTAGAGCAGAGTTAATGAACTACAGATGCAGGCTCGGTAAAAATCAGATCTTCCATCTGCGCATAAGCATGTTCTTTACCCGGCACATTAAATAGCACCATTAGTATCACCCACTTTAAATCATCTAGGCTGATATAGGTTTTATCCAACGCGAATAAGCGATCCATCACCATTTCTCTGGTGGTACTGTCAATCACTCCGACTTGTTCCACAAACATTAAAAAACCACGGCTTTCAACGTCTAGCATATTGCATTCGCTGTCGGTGTAGATCCGTGTTGCATGGTCCGGTTTAGCATTTAAATAGGGGTTTTCGTCACTGTGTTGTAAATCTGCAAGTTGCTCAAGCCAATCAAGCGCTTTGTATATTTCGCCTTGATTAAAGCCGGCGCGAAGGAGTTCATCGGTGAGTTCATTTTGTTCGACAAAGATTTCTGCCTCACTGTGAATATAGTTCTCAAATAAATACATTAAAATATCAAACATCTTCTTAACCCCTCGCGAGTTTTATGTAGCCGTCGAGTACACGCTCTACTTTATCTTCGAGTTCTAGGTCCAATAGTCTGGCAATCACCTGCTCTACTGGCCACTGGGTCCTTTGCGTTAAAGTGTCGACTGACGTCACCTCAAAGCCAAGGTTTTCTAATACGGGACATTGCTCCTCTTTTTGCTCCCCTATTTCTATACTATATAGACTGTTTTCACAAAAAAAGCTCACTTCTTCCAAAATATCCTCAATATTTTCGGTGAGTTTTGCCCCTTGCTTAATCAGGTAATGACAACCGCTACTTAATCGATTTTTAATTGAGCCCGGGATCGCAAACACTTCTTTGTTTTGCTCCAGTGCATAGCGTGCGGTAATTAGCGAACCACTTTTTACTTCTGCTTCAACCAACAAGACGCCCAAAGACAAACCCGAGATAATGCGATTACGCCGTGGAAAGTGGTTACTATTTGCTGGAGTATTTGGTAAGAATTCACTCACCACCAAGCCATGCTGCACGATGTCTTCATAAAGCCGTTGGTGGCGTTTGGGGTAAACAACATCAACACCTGTCCCTAGCACGGCAATAGTTCCTCCTTGAACATCCAGTGCACCTTGGTGCGCTGCGCCATCAATCCCTCTTGCCATACCCGACGTGACCACCAACCCCGAGCGACTTAAGCCCTGTGCAAATTCATGTGCAAGCCCAAGCCCAGTTCTCGTTGAACTGCGACTACCGACAACCGCAATTTGTGGTTGTTTTAATAACGCAATATTCCCTTTGCAAAATAGCACTAAGGGAGGGTTACAGATCTCTTTCAGTTGCTTTGGGTATTCAGGAGAAAACAAAGATACGACATAAATTTGCTGATGTTTACAGTAGGTCAATATGCGCTCAATACGAATCCAGTCGGTACGTGCTAAGCTGGCAGCTACATTTTCTTGTAGCCCAAGCTTGCAAAGCTCAACCTGACTTAATGTGAATAATTGCGCAATGGGGACTTGATTAAGTAATGCGGTGATCGTTTTGATACCCAGTCCTTGGCACAGGGTTAATGCCAAAGCTTGAGCTTGTTCAGTTTGTTTCATACTCTCTCCTTGAGCTTACTGATTCACTCAAGGAGAAATTCTACCACCTAGTTTTTGGTGGTTTCCTTGAATGCTTGTACATAATCACCAACGCGGATCGGCTCCGACGTTTCAACAACCATAGCGTAGCTTAAGTCTTGGTACACTTTAAAGACCATCAGCTCACCGACTTTTTCCTTTGGCATGTGCCATACCACGCTATCGTCGTCATTTTCCTCACCAAACCAAGATCCCATTTCGGTGATCATTTTGTCGAGTCGTGATGCGTCTTCAATATAGCGCGGACCGTGCTGGCTTTCTATAACTGTAGGCGATTGCCTTACAATATCAAGAATATGTCCCTCTTTTAGCTGTGCTTTACTTCCCACATCAAGTACCACAACACTCATGGTACTAAACTCTCTAAGTTTATTATCGCTAGCAATAATGCGGCCCGAAGTTTGCTGCTCTGGGCGGGACATAGAAAACTGTGCTGGAAAGCTTTGTCCTGTAGATATAGGCAGTACAATATCCCCGGCTCTAACCTCTTGTTTGGCAACTTCTAACTGTAGCTTTGCCGGACGCCCTGCTGCTAGATCACCTTGCTCAACCACATGACCGGTACCAACCAGCACCGCCTCCATACCTAGTTGCTGTTGGTTATCCAACTCACGGTAGATTTCGCCGCGGCGATAGATGGCATAGTGTCCACCTTTTACTAAATCAGCTTTAACGTACAAAAGATGACCCGGAGTCGCATTTTTAATATTGCGATTAGCTCCCAGTACAATTGGGCTATCAGAAAACTCCGACTCAGAAAGTGCTTGCTCAAAACGCAAAAAAGGTTCCATGATGGGTAGTGGCAAGGTAGGAATGGCAGCCGCTTTTTGGTTAACAATGCGCGTATGCGGTGACAGCTTCTTCACACCTTTGTCTAACACCAGCATAGGATTACCATTTTCGTCGTAGAGTAGCTTAAGACTATCTCCCGGATAAATCAGATCTGGGTTTTGAATACTAGGGTTCCACTGCCACAATTGCTTCCACTTCCACGGAGAACGCAAGTACATTTTTGAAATATCCCACAAGGTATCGCCTTTTTTCACCACATAACGCTGCGGCGCATCTGCTTTTACAGCCAAAGTGTCCGCTTTCACAGAGAAAACTGAGCAGCTAGCGAGTATTAATGCAGCAATCGGATATTTCATGATGGCTTCCTTGTGGTTATTTTTGGTTATTATCCACCAAAACCTGTTAAAGGGGAACTTGAATGGCTAAAATAAGACCATACACTAGCTTACAACAGCTTACACGATAAATTGATTTAGGGTAATCATGGCTATATTAGAAGTTTTAAAGTTTCCAGATGAGCGTTTACGCACTGTTGCACAGCCTGTAGCAGAGGTTAATGACGAAGTACGTCAAATAGTTAAAGACATGCTGGAAACGATGTATGATGAAAATGGTATCGGCCTTGCGGCTACGCAAGTTGATATTCATCAGCGCATCGTCGTTATTGACGTTTCTGAAGAGCGCGACGAACCGCGCGTATTAATCAACCCAGAAATAACCAAACGCGATGGTTCTACTGTGAGTGAAGAAGGCTGCTTGTCAGTGCCATATTCATACGCAAAAGTAGATCGCGCTGAAACCGTAACGGTAAAGGCAACAAACGAACATGGTGAAATGTATGAGTTAGACGCAGATGGTTTGCTTGCCGTTTGCATTCAACACGAATTAGACCATTTAGTTGGTAAGCTATTTATCGATTACCTATCGCCACTAAAGCGTGATCGTATTCGTAAGAAGCTTGAAAAAGAAGCTAAGTTCGCTGCAAAGCAAGCTTAACCAATCTCCAACCAACTGATTTTAGGGTATTTCGTGAGTAATCCTTTGCGTATCGTTTTCGCAGGCACGCCTGATTTTGCAGCGCGCCACCTTGACGCTCTTATACAATCACAACATGACATCGTGGCAGTGTACTGCCCACCCGACCGCCCAGCTGGGCGCGGGAAAAAGCTCAAAGCATGTGAAGTAAAAGTGTTAGCACAAGAACACAACCTGCCAGTGCTACAACCGCAATCATTAAAAACATCGGAAGCACAGGCAGAACTAGCTGCACTTGATGCCGATGTCATGATTGTTGTTGCCTACGGAGTATTATTACCAAAAGCCATTTTAGATACTCCTCGACTTGGCTGCCTGAATGTTCATGGCTCAATTTTACCACGATGGCGAGGCGCAGCCCCCATTCAGCGTGCTATTTGGGCTGGCGACAATGAAACAGGCGTAACCATCATGCAAATGGATGAGGGTCTAGATACCGGTGATATGTTGCACATCGCCCGCTGCCCTATTACGGCTACTGATACCAGTGCAGATCTCTACAACAAGCTTGCTGAACTAGGCCCTGACGCGCTTATTGATACGCTAGCACGCTTATCTGCGGGCGAGATCACGCCAGAAAAGCAAGACGATACGCTAGCGAATTATGCTAAGAAACTAAGCAAAGAAGAAGCCGACATTGACTGGCAGATGGAAGCTGCGCAAATTGAACGTAACATCCGCGCATTTAATCCATGGCCGGTTTGCTTTACCAATATGGCGGGTAACAGCGTCAAGATTTGGCAGGCGAAGGTAGTTGACGAGCAAGGTGATGCAGGACATGTGCTACGTGCAGACAAGCACGGTATCGTAATTGCCTGTGGCACACAGGCATTGGAAATTCACACTTTGCAACCACAAGGTAAAAAGCCCATGTCTGCACAAGACTTTTTGAATGGTCGAGCCGACTGGGTAGCAATTGGTGCTAAGGTTGGTGAAGCGTGAGTAATGTACGCGCACTCGCTGCCCAAACCCTATTTCAAGTCGTCGATAAAGGCGCGTCGTTAAGTGCTCAATTACCACTTGCCACAAGCCAGTTAGACGGCAAAGACAAAGCCTTGCTACAGCAAATTTGCTACGGCGTATTAAGATACTTGCCTTCGCTTGAACACTATTGCCAGCAATTACTTGAGCAACCGCTTAAAGGTAAGCGCCGTGTTTTCCAGTTCTTGCTGTATGTGGGTATTTACCAACTGCAACATATGCGCGTTCCTGCTCATGCGGCGGTAGCCGAGACTGTAAACGCGCTTACACCACTAAGAGCGCCAGGTATGAAAGGGTTGGTTAATGCAATTTTACGCAACTTCCAACGTCATCAGGTCGAACTAGAAACCAGTGCTGCCGAGATCCCAGCTTGTTTATACAATCACCCAGGCTGGTTCATCAATCAACTAAAAGCGGCTTACCCAACTCAATGGCAAGCTATTTTAGAAGCGAATCAACAACAAGCACCAATGTGGCTGCGTGTAAACCAATCCCAATTCTCTACTGCCGACTACGCAGCAATGCTAGACCAAGAAGGGGTAGCCTATCAGCTTCATAGCGAATACCCAGACGGGATCTTGCTTGATAGCCCAATAGACGTTTATGCGCTACCACAATTTGCCGCTGGCGCTTGCTCAGTGCAAGATGCCGCCGCCCAAAAAGCCGCGAGATTATTAGCGCCACAAGCGGGTGAAAATATCCTTGATGCTTGTTCCGCCCCAGGCGGTAAGACTTGCCATATTTTGGAGTTAGCAGACGCCAAAGTGACCGCAATTGATACTGATGGTGATCGCTTGCAACGTGTGGAGCAAAACCTTGAGCGTATCGGATTATCGGCCAAATGCCTTGAGGGCGATGCAAGCGACCCTGAAGCATGGTGGGACGGCGAGCAATATGATCGCATCTTATTGGATGTACCTTGCTCTGCAACTGGCGTTATTAGACGACACCCTGACATCAAATGGCTAAGACGTGCTTCTGATATTGATAACTTGGTGACGTTACAGGCACAAATTATTGATAAAATCTGGCCATTGCTTAAGCCCGGTGGCACACTAGTTTATGCTACCTGCTCGGTACTACCACAAGAGAACCAGCAACAGATCGCACGCTTTCTTTCTGTGACCCCTGATGCGACGCTTGTACCTTTGCATGATGCAGACACACAAACACAACCTGGCTTGCAGCTATTACCCGGATTGAGTGATGGGTTTTACTACGCAAAGTTGACAAAACAATAATAGAAAATCGACCGTAACCAATATGAAAATCATCATCTTAGGCGCCGGCCAAGTCGGCGGGACACTGGCAGAAAACCTCGTCGGTGAAGAAAATGAAATTACCGTTGTCGACATCGATGGCGAGCGCTTAAGAGAGCTGCAAGACAAATACGATCTACAGGGGGTCACTGGCCACAGTGCTCACCCTGAGATCTTACGTCAAGCAGGTGCTGAAGACGCCGACATGATAATCGCAGTAACCAGCTCGGATGAAGTTAATATGATTGCGTGTCAGGTTGCCTATAGTATTTTCAATACGCCGACCAAAATTGCTCGGATCCGCTCTGAGCAATACTTAAAGTACAAAGAAAAGCTGTTTCACAATGACGACTTACCGGTCGATCATTACATAGCACCGGAGCAGCTAGTAACGCAATATATCCGCAGGCTAATAGATTACCCAGGCGCTTTGCAGGTGTTGCAATTTGCAGAGGGCATGCTGTCACTCGTGGCGGTTAAAGCTTATTACGGCGGCTTACTCGTTGGCTATGCACTTTCTGCATTAAAAGAGCATATTCCAAACGTCGACACCCGCGTTGCCGCTATTTATCGCCAAGGCAAAGCCATCAAGCCACTCGGCACCACCGTAATTGAAGCCGATGATGAAGTCTTCTTTATCGCCGCAACTAAGCATATTCGCGCGGTCATGAACGAGCTACAAAAGCTCGAACGCTCTTACAAGAAAATTATGATTGCCGGTGGCGGTAACATAGGTGCGGGATTGGCCAGTTCATTAGACAAAAACCATAGCGTCAAGCTCATTGAACGCAATCAAGCTCGTGCCACACAATTGTCTGAAATGCTCGATAATACGGTGGTTTTTTGTGGCGATGCCTCAGACCAAGAACTGTTATCAGAAGAACATATAGAACAAGTAGACGTGTTCATCGCGGTGACGAACGACGACGAAGCCAACATTATGGCTGCGATGCTTGCAAAACGTATGGGCGTACAAAAGACCATGGCGCTTATTCAACGTGGTGCCTATGTCGACCTCGTACAAGGTGGCGACATTGATATTGCTATCTCACCACAGCAAGCGACTATCTCAGCGCTACTAACCCATGTTCGCCGTGGTGATATCGTTAATGTTTATTCATTGCGTAAAGGTGCTGCAGAGGCCATTGAAGCTGTCGCACATGGCGATGAAAACACTTCTAAGGTTGTCGGTCGTGCAATTCGAGATATTAAATTACCACCAGGTGCAACTATCGGCGCAATTGTCCGTGATGAAGATGTACTGATCGCTCATGACGATACCATTATTCTCTCTGGCGACCATGTGATCATGTTCCTGATCGACAAAAAGCAAATAGGTGTTGTGGAAAAACTCTTCCAAGTAAGCGCTTTATTCGTTTAAAGCGCCCTAGGTATCTTGTTGGTCTTGAAAAATAGACAAGTCGATTAGGTAATCTTTTAATACGCTACGGATTATGTCCGCATCTGAAGTTAAATGAATACCTAAAGAGACGATTTGTTCATGACTTTTTATGCGTCGAATATCCCCCTCTAGCGTGATCTGATTCCCTTCTTTTCCTTCAATGAAAACCTCACATTTCAGCCCCTCTTCCATATGCTCGGCATCAATCGACGTTAAGTCTAGCTGTAAACCAGCAAGTGAAATGTCTTTTATTACCCCAACATCTTTACTGCCATGGCAGTGAAATTTTGCGGGGATTAAGGTTGGCACCCGGTTTTGCGAGCGGAGTTTGTAGGTTTGTACTTTTTCGGGTAAATAAAGAAAAATAAGCCGCGCGGGATGGACTGAGACCGCTTTTATTTGCGATTTGAATGCAATGACTTGGCCATCACCATTCTCGAGCAAAGCTCGGACGATAACCGAAGTCCCTTCCATCACAAAGTCCAGCGCCGCGCCTAATCGCTTAGGGTTGGGATGGTTAAGAATTAAAAATGCCCCTTGGAGCATACCGACGTATTCTGTTTTTACTCTTTTGCTATTTGCCGGTAAACAAATTTCTAAATCAACAATACTTCCAGCGGTGATAGCGGTGAGCAAAGTATCTTGCTCAACCTCCTGAGTTTTTAACATAGGTCCAACCCTTCCTGAGTTCACTCTACTACTTTTTTATTGTAGCAGTTTTAGCGGAAGGCCATTTAAAACTGAATTCAAATTAATTACAACTCTTCGATCACCAACAATACCTAAAAAAGGGTCAATTATTTTACTAAAAAGTGGCTTTTTAGCATTATTGCGCCATCTCTTAGCGTCATCATTCTACTTTGTACTTCGAGTGAACTTTGTGGCAATGCGAGCTCTTCAGCTTCAATAAACAACATCATAGGTTCACTATTGCGCTTAGCAACAAATAATATGCCCGAGACATCACGCTTGAATAAACAGCTCACTCCCTCAGTCTCAAAATCATCGACAATTGCTGGTATCTGGCGCTTTTGCCAGAGCTCATTTTCTGAGATCACTTGAACAACGAAACGCGCACCGCTCTCACAGCCAACTTGATGAAATAAGTCATAGCTCTGGGCACGACCTAATGTAAGCTGATTAAGCTGCAAGTAACCGACTTCATCGATTAAGCTATTCAACTGTATTACGCTTCGTTCTATAAGCTGCATACCTAAACCCTGCTCATGGCTAGCAGCAAATCCCTTTATCACTTTAAATCCTTTATCTGAAAAGCATGTGGCAAGCAAGATGGTCACCTCCAAGTTAAATCGTTGTAAAAATATTGACACTTGAAAACCCCGAAAATCCGAGTTTTTGAAATTTTTATTAACTTTTTCTTTGCGAAGTTCAAAAATAAGATGACAGTTCGTCACACGAAGACAAGAGCATTTTGCGAGCGGGCTTTCAGCAATGAAAGCCAACTCAATTGGGCGTGGTTAACCACGCCAGAAGGTAGGAGTGAACAGCACTAACAGTGTGAAAATTTCCAAACGACCAAAAACCATAGCAAGCGTAAGGATCCACTTTGCGGCATCGCTAATATCGCCGTAGTGTGCTGCAACGCTTCCCAATCCTGGGCCCAGGTTATTTAGGCAAGCCGCAGTTGCTGAAAATGCAGTAATGTTATCGAGTCCCGTCCCCAGCAATGCAATCATAATAATCACAAACACCAGTGCATAAGCCGAAAAAAACCCCCACACCGCTTCAACCACTTTATCAGGCAATGCCTTTCGACCCAATTTTATCGAGTAAATAGCGCGTGGATGCACTAAACGATTAAGCTCACGGATCCCCTGCAAATAGAGTAAGAAGACACGCACAACCTTCATCCCGCCACCCGTAGAGCCTGCACAGCCACCAATGAAGCTAGAGAAAATCAAGAGAATAGGTAAAAACAGCGGCCAGGTTGAGAAACTATCGGTCGCAAAACCTGCGGTGGTACTAATTGACACAGCCTGAAACATCGCTTGATCTAAGGTCTCATCACCCGTTTCATAGACATTGTTTGACGACAATACCGCAAAACAAATCACCACCAACGCTAATTGGATAAACAGAAAGACTTTAAACTCAGGATCTCGCAAATAGGCTTTAATATTGCGACTCGATACAGCAGCATAATGTAGCGAGAAGTTAATGGCAGCAATCAACAAGAAGACGACGCAAATAACGTTGATAAATGGGTTATCGAAGTAACCCATAGAAGCATCATAGGTTGAGAAGCCACCGATGGCTATCGTAGCAAACGCATGACAGATAGCATCAAACCAATTCATTCCTGCTACCCAGTATGCCACCGTACATGCGGCTGTTAGAGACACGTAGATATACCATAGGTGCTTGGCCGTATCTGCAATGCGCGGTGTCATCTTTGAGTCTTTAACTGGACCTGGCGTTTCTGCGCGATATAACTGCATGCCACCAACACCAAGCATAGGGAGAACTGCTACGGCCAATACAATGATCCCCATACCACCTAGCCACTGTAGCTGTTGGCGATAGAATAATACCGCTTTAGGTAAATGTTCTATGCCCGTCAATACCGTTGCTCCAGTAGTTGTCAGCCCAGAAAAAGCTTCAAAAACGGCATCTGCGAGGGATAGATTCGGTTTATCTAAGAAAATGAGCGGTAATGATGCAAACGACCCCAGTACCAGCCAGAATAAGACAACGATTAAGAAGCCCTCTCTGGCTTTAAGATCGCCGTTTTCCTTGCGGTTTGGGTAGTACGCAAACAGGCCCATTAGCACACTAAAAATGAAAGCTAAAACAAAAGGTACACCACCACCATCTTTGTATATCAAAGATACAATGGCTGGTGGCACCATAGTGATACTAAATAGAGCGACTAACTGCCCGAGTATTTTTATTATGGTACGAAATTGCATTTTGTACGCTGCGCTTTTTGTTATTTAACCAGAGGTTAATTAGTGAATGTAAAGAAGTAGAGCCTACTCCTTGAGTTGCTTAAATAATACAACACCATTGGTTAATTCATAAATAGCATCAATGATTTGTTGTGTTTCACGACTATCTACTGCTATTTGCCAGGTAATATTAGCAGCGTATTCTTTATCTAAATTTAGCACTGTAAACTGACTTTGTAATAGCTGCTCTATCACACCTTGAAGATGGTAATCACTGTGGCCAACAATAATAGAAGCCGGTACCTTTTTAGTCGTGCTTAGCTGTGCTAAAGCGTTATTAAGCGTGCCACCATAGGCTCTAACCAATCCCCCAGTGCCGAGCTTAATACCGCCGAAATAACGCGTCGTCACCGCAGTGATCTCACCAATCCCTGATCCCATCAGAACATTGAGCATTGGCTTACCAGCCGTCCCGTTTGGCTCGCCATCATCAGAAAACCCTAATACATGGCTGCCACCTGGGGGGCCGGCAATATGGGCCCAACAATTGTGTCTTGCATCGGGATACGCGTCATTAATCTGTTTAATAAACGCTTTAGCATCTTCGATGGTTGGCGTGTGGGCCAAATGCACGATAAACGTGCTTTTCTTAATTTCCTCATGATGACTCAGTGGTCCACTCGGAATGAAATATTCAGACATAATGTTCCAAACTAAAAGGGAGCCAATCGGCCCCCAAATACTTGCATTTAGTGCTAGAAGTCAGCTTACTCGAGACCGAGAACTCGCGTCATATTTTCTAGTCTATCTTCATGCACAATGATGTTATCTTCAATACGGATACCACCGTAAGGCTTCAGTGCATCAATCTTATCCCAATTGATATACTGTTTGTTATCTGTTTGCGCCAAGTCTTCCAACAATGAATCGATGAAGTATAACCCAGGCTCAATAGTGAACACCTGATTAGCCTCTATCTTACGAGTACAACGCAAGAACGGGTGGCCTTCAGGTGGTGCTTGGTGCGTACCGGCTTCATCAGCCATGAATCCGCCCATATCGTGTACTTGTAGACCAATATGGTGACCGAGACCATGAGGGAAGAAAGTGGAAGAAATTCCCTTCTCGACGATGGCCTGAGCATCAAGCTTAACAATACCAAAGTCACTCAGCACTTGCGCCACGCGATTGTGACAATCGATATGCAGCTCACCGTATAGTTTGCCCGGTTGCAATGCTTTGCCCAACTCAATTTGGTGAGCGTTCATGACTTTCACCAACTCGGCAAACTCACCTTGCTTAGCAAAATCATAAGTACGGGTAATATCTGACGCATAACCGTTAAAGTTTGCACCGGCATCAATCAAAAATGACAAGTGCCTACTCGGCGCTTTACGCTCAAAATGGGTGTAGTGCAAAATCGCACAATTTTCATTCAAGGCGACAATATTGCCATATGGTGTATCGTTTTCCATATGCTGAGTTGCACTTAGATAAGCTTGTTGAATTTCAAACTCGGAGCCACCAGCAAAGAAGGCATCGCGCGCCGCCATGTGGCCAAGCACACCAAGGCGGCTTGCTTCACGTAAACATGCCATTTCATACTGAGTTTTATATGCACGATGATAATGCAAGAAGTTCATCACCGGCTCTGGATTCACTTGAGTAAAGCCAAGCGCTTGTGCAACCTCTAAATATTCACCGATATAGGCATAGTTTGCTTTGTCGTATGGCAGTAGCTGTTCAACCTGATCTGGCTTAACTAGCAGTTGAATATCAAAATACTCTGCCCAAAAATCTCTCGGCTCATCTGGCACTTTATGCCAAAAATCAACCGGACGATAAAAAATGAGTTTCGGCTTGTCACTGCCATTGACCACAATCCAGCAATGCGGATTATCGATAACAGGCAACCAAGCTTTAAATTGCGGGTTAACTTTAAACGGATAGTACATATCATCAAGGAATTGACGCTTTGCTTGCCCCGAATGGATCACAAGCCCATCCAGTCCTTCTCTATCTACTATCGTTCTTGTACGCTGTTGCAACGTGGCAATATGCTCTGCGTATAAATTTGCTAACTTATCCATGGTGTACCCATTTTCAAAAATTCACATACTATCGAGTCTATCATAGCTGCTACCTAAAAACGACGAACTGAGTCTAAGCACCAGCCATGTGCGGTTATTTCACAATTTTCATATCCAAGATACTTGCCAATATGTTGCCATCACGACCAAGACGGGCATGGTAAACCTGTCGATATGCCATCACATTTTTCACGTAGTCACGTGTTTCTCGGTATGGTATTAGCTCAATCCAAAGCTCAGCAGGCATGGCCTCTGAAGGCAGCCAACGCTTAATTCTATGGTAGCCCGCGTTGTACGATGCTGTCGCCAAAATCTCATTCCCGGCATTTTTACGCTTCAGATACTCTAAATAACTGGTCCCCAAACGAATGTTCGTGGCCGGATGATATAGGCGGTTTTTTGCCACGCGCTTACGGTTGTTGACGTATTTGGCGGTGCTTGGCAGCAGCTGCATTAAACCGTGAGCATCCGCACTTGAGCGTGCATCCGGTGCGAAAGAGCTTTCCCGGCGAGCAATCGCGATGCTCCATGCGACATCGACTCGATTACGCTCACTATATTTAGTGAACAGATCTTTAAACGCCATCGGGAAACGCAAATCAACGTAATCCCATGCTTTGATCTGTGCAAGGGTAAAAATAGTGCTGTCGTACCAATCAAATTCAGCAGCCAATATGGATGCTGCAAGCTTTTCCTCTTTGCTTGAAGTGTTAGTGAGATAGTTCCACTCTCGACGTGCTTGAGTATATCTTTCCAGTTCGTATAAAGCCTTTGCTCGCTTAAAACCAGGCGCATGAGATACTCGTTCTACAATGCTGGGGTCAACATTTAACGGCTCTTCATTCAGTGAGACTGGTAATCCTAAGCGTGCAGCAGCCAAAAAACCGTAGTAATCACGCTCTTTTGCTAATTGCTGCCAAATCTCATTAGCCTTTGCCAACTCGTCACGCTTCGCGAGGCTATATGCAAGCCAGTATTGCTGACCATTGCTAAGCTGCTCGTGACCCACGAACAAGGCCGAGATCCCTTCCCAATCTTGCTCTTTCAGCATGTTACTCATCAGCCACTGGAGTAGCTTTTTGTCCTGCAGCGATTTAGGGACTTTATTTAGCCAAAACCGTGCATCTTCATGGCCTTTAGACGCAAGCGCCAGAGCAAAACGATAAGCAACGCTATCCTTTTGCTGCTGGGTAAAGGTAAACATATCCTGCATCTTCTGCCAGGCACGCAGCGCTAAATCAGGATCACGCCAAACTAGGCGCCTTACACCATATACCGCAATTTCGGCTTCTTTTTCGGTGCGTTTACTAAAACGATAAAGCCCGGCAGCCGCACTCGGATCTTGGCGAACCTTTTTATAAAGCTCGGCAAGATACGCCTCATTTTTTGGTAGCAGCTTCTCAAGATAATCTAGCAGTGACGTTTGACCGGATTGCGCGGCACTGGAAATACGCTGCCAAACTCGCTCAGGCGTCCTATACCCGGCTTTTTGCCATTGATTAAAAAGACTATCACAGGCTTTGGGCTGAGACTTTCCCACCGTCCAAATATCGGTTACCTGATCAAGAATGGCTTTTTTCGGTGCGCCTAAGTCCAACTGATAAGCTAAATAAGTACACTTGAGTTCAATATCGCTGGTCTCACGATAGAACTCAATGAATCGTGCTTTCTTTTTATGACGCTTTAAATAATCGAGCCAAGCGGAGCGCACTGGCCATTCTAATGGGGTGTGTTCGTATACCGTTAAAAAATGCTGAATTTCTTGCTGGTACTTGAGCTTAGGATGACGTTCATAAAACGCCTTTTCAACGTACGGCTTAAGTGGGTGATCGAGCTGTGCTGTTGCCGCTTTAAAATTACTATAATTACCAGACCAAGCAATACGCTCAGCCTCTTTAAATTCGTCGTGAGTGCTATCGGCTGCACAGAGCCAGCTCACCATACATAAGCTGCCTGCAGCTAAGCGGGGTAACCAATATGTCATGCAAACCCTTTTTTATCTGCCAAAAGAATACACACCTAAATTGAAATACAGCCAAATTATGCTTATCTAAAGATGGCGCTGAAGACCAAAACTCGGCTTGTCACTTGCGAGCGTGCTCATAAATGACACTAAATGCGAGGTGCGTTAAGCCACCATAGCAAACCGACTCAGGTATTTCAGTAAATGTGCGGTAAATTTTTCATTGCAATTTGCCGCCAAAGGATCCACACTGATTTAAATTACAACTCATCGTACCAGTGTAAAGCACGGGAGAACATGTATGTTAATCAAACGCGAGTCCTTTGTAGTTGATTTTTGCAAAGGCAATATCGCTGAGTTTAAGTTTTGCCTACCAGGCTCAGTAAACAAACTATCTCAGCAAGTACTTAAGGAAAGCCACGAAGCGCTTATCGAATTGAGCCAGCGCGACGATATCGACGGCTTAATTTTTACCAGCGACAAAGACCACTTTATTGTTGGCGCTGATATTTTTGAATTCCTTCCTACTTTCCAACGCCCAGAAGAAGAACTTGTTGGTTGGATTAAAACCGCAACCGATGTCTTCGACGCAATAGAAGATTTACCTTTCCCTACACTATCGGCAGTAAATGGCCTCGCACTTGGCGGTGGTTGCGAGTGGTTACTCGCCACGGATTACCGTATTGCAACTGACAACGCAAAAATTGGCCTACCAGAAGTTAAACTTGGCATTATGCCGGGCTTTGGTGGTACCGTAAGACTTCCTCGCTTAATCGGCGCTGACAACGCAATGACGTGGATCACCACAGGCCAAGAAAACCGAGCGAATGACGCGCTAAAAGTGGGTGCGGTTGATGGTGTAGTACCTGCTGACAAACTCATGGCTGCTGCTATTCGTACCTTAGAGCAAGCCATTGCAGGTAAATTGGATTGGCGCGCGAAACGCCAAATCAAGCTCGAACCACTGAAGATGAATCGTGTTGAACAAGGCATGAGCTTTGGTATGGCAGAAGGCTTAGTCATGGCAAAAACCAAAGGCCATTACCCAGCACCAATGATGGCGGTACAAACGCTTAAAGCGGCAGCTAACCTTAGCCGCAGCGAAGCGATGGCACTCGAAAACCAAAACTTTGCTAAACTTGCCAAAACGGCAGAAGCCGCAGCGCAAACCGGTATTTTCTTGGCGGATCAATACATCAAAACGGTTGCCAAGAAACAAGCAAAACAAAGTAAAACAGAGATCAAACAAGCAGCGGTACTTGGTGCTGGTATTATGGGTGGCGGTATCGCTTACCAATCAGCATACAAAGGCACGCCAATTGTCATGAAAGACATCCAACAAGGTGCCCTAGACCTTGGTATGGGTGAGGCTGCAAAACTACTTGGTAAAAAAGTACAGCGCGGCCACATGTCGATGGACAAGATGATTGCCACTTTAGGTAAAATCAAAGCAACGCTCAACGATCACGATCTACAAGGCTCAGACATCATCGTAGAAGCCGTTGTTGAAAACCCTAAAATCAAAAAAACGGTATTGGCGAGTTTAGAGTCGCAATTACCAGAAGGTACGATCCTGACTTCAAACACATCGACTATTCGTATTGATGAGTTAGCCACCGCACTTGAGAAGCCAGAAAACTTCTGTGGCATGCACTTCTTTAACCCAGTGCCAAAAATGCCATTGGTAGAAATCATTCGTGGCGAACAAACATCGGATGAAACCGTTGCCGCAGTGGTAGATTATGCCTTAAAGCTTGGCAAGTCTCCTATCGTTGTTAACGATTGCCCAGGTTTCTTCGTAAACCGTGTTCTATTCCCTTACTTTGCAGGCTTCAGCCAACTTGTTGTAGAAGGTGCTGACTTCGCAAAAGTAGATAAGGTTATGGAAAATGTCTTCGGCTGGCCAATGGGTCCTGCGTATCTACTAGACGTAGTGGGTATCGATACGGCAAACCATTGTACTGGTGTAATGGCTGATGGCTTCCCTACTCGCATGGCGCGTAAAGACAAAGATCCTGTCGCAGTACTTGCGGGTGCCGAACGCTTTGGTCAGAAAAACCAAAAAGGCTTCTACCAATACGCACCAGATCGCAAAGGTCGTCTGAAGAAAAGCAAAGACGACAGCGCGCTTGAGCTGCTGAGCGGTATTTGTGACGCACCAACTGAATTTGATAAACAAACGATTATTGAGCGTTGTATGGTGCCAATGATCAATGAAGTGTTACTGTGTCTGCAAGAAAACATTGTTGCTTCACCGCAAGAAGCAGACATGGCACTGATCTACGGTATCGGCTTCCCTCCATTCAGAGGTGGTGCATTCCGCTATCTAGACCAAATCGGCCTCGCAAACTTTGTAGCAATGGCTGACAAGTACGCTCATCTTGGTGAAATTTATCAGGTTTCTGAGCAAACTAGACAGTGGGCAGATGAAGGTAAAGTGTTCTATCAAGTGGAGGAGAAGTAAACATGGAAAACGCGGTAATCGTAGATTGTATTCGTACCCCAATGGGCCGTTCAAAAGGCGGTGTATTTAAGCATAAACGTGCCGAAGACCTCAGCGCACACTTGATGAAAGGCCTACTTGAGCGTAACCCTCAAGTAGCACCAGACTCAATTGATGACATTTACTGGGGCTGTGTACAGCAAACTTTAGAGCAAGGCTTTAACGTTGGTCGTAACGCTGCACTCTTAGCTGGCATTCCTCATACCGTACCGGCGGTAACCGTAAACCGCCTATGCGGTTCGTCAATGCAGGCATTGCATGACGCAGCTCGCGCTATCATGACAGGTGCTGGTGACACTTACCTTATCGGTGGTGTTGAGCACATGGGTCACGTACCAATGACACATGGTAATGACTTTCACCCAGGCCTTGCGACATCTGTAGCACAAGCTGCTGGTGTGATGGGGTTAACGGCTGAGTACTTATCGCTAATGCACGGTATCAGTCGTGAGCAGCAAGATGAATTTGCCGTACGTTCACACCAGCGCGCACATGCCGCAACCGTTGAAGGGCGTTTTGCAAAAGAAATCCTGCCAATGGAAGGTCATGATGCCGATGGCACGCCAGTACTTGTTGAGCATGACGAAGTTATCCGCCCAGAGACAAGCCTAGAAGGTCTAGGACAGCTACGTCCTGTATTTAACCCAGCATCGGGTACGGTAACTGCTGGTACCTCTTCAGCGCTTTCTGACGGTGCTTCAGCTATGTTGGTCATGAGCGAGTCTAAAGCAAGAGAACTCGGTCTTCCAATTCGTGCTCGTATTAAGTCAATGGCAGTAGCAGGTTGCGATCCTTCCATCATGGGTTATGGTCCAGTTCCAGCATCACAAAAAGCCTTGAAGCAGGCGGGCATTACTATCGATGATATTGATGTTGCAGAACTAAATGAAGCCTTTGCAGCGCAATCACTACCAGTGCTAAAAGACCTAGGCCTACTAGACAAGGTAGATGAGAAAGTGAACCTCAACGGTGGTGCAATTGCACTCGGTCACCCACTTGGTTGCTCAGGCTCACGTATTAGCACAACGCTTATCAACCTAATGGAAGAGAAAGACGCAAAGTATGGTCTTGCAACTATGTGTATTGGTTTAGGCCAAGGTATCGCTACCGTATTCGAGCGCGTAGATAACTAATTCCAACCAGCTGGTACTGGGCTCTTTAAGACAATACCAGCACACAACTTCAACTTGGTGACCAAGGCAAAACGGCACAGCTGTTTTGCCTTTTTTATTACCTGCATTTACCTCACCTCGGTTGGCTAATACCAATTATCTTAATTAAGTGGTCTATTTTGAGGCGAGAATATCTTGTCGATAACACCGCTACCGCGTCCTGCTATCGCTGAGGTACCTACATCCATGTAGGCAAGGCAAATATTTTGCTATTTAGTTGTTCTAAATGAGAAATTTTTAACGCAGTTAGCGTCAGATTTGCTCCTTCAAATTGAGCAAGTATTAAGACTAATTGGTATCAGGCATGAGTTATCCAAACTTGAGCTTACTTATAACATGAGGTTAAAATAGCGGCTTTCGTAACTAACAAGGCCACCCACAATGAGTTTTGATAATACCGACCATACCTTAGATGCAGTAGGCTTACGTTGTCCGGAGCCGGTAATGATGATTAGAGGCATGGTGAGAAGGATGAACTTAGGTGAGACGTTGTTAGTTATCGCAGATGATCCATCAACGACGAGAGACATTCCGAGCTTCTGTGAATTTATGGATCACACTTTGGTTGCCAAAGCAGTGGCCGAATCGCCTTACAAATATGTGATTAAGAAAGGTCAGTGATCTCCTCTTTAACACTATTTGAACTCATGAGTCATAGACAATAAAAAAGCGGCAGATGCCGCTTTTTTAAGATTTTACAATCACCACCTTTGGTGAGCGAGGATTACGATAATCTAAGCGGATTTCGTACCAACCTTTTTTACTTGGCTTAAAGCTAAAGTAGTTATACACAGTGTTACAATCCGCGACCAGCGGTTGCCCTAGCGTTAACTGCCCTTCACTCTTATAGCCACAGTTGTAGCCTTCACTCCACTGCTCATCAGCAATTTTAAATTCATACACTTTACCTGGGCTCATGAATCTTGCTTTTGTTGCGTAGATCCCCGGTTGTGTTTCTTCTAGGCGATACTGAGGTTCGGCATCCCACAGAGTGAAGTCACCGCGTAAATACATTGTCTTATCCAACTCACCAGCAACAACCGGTGAAGTTGAAGTCGTTGGTAATTGAAAGTTACTACTACAAGCGGTAAGTGCTAATAGCGCAATCGCCATTGCCCCTTGTTTTTTAATCATAGCTAGACTGCCTTTTACTTGCTTTTACCAATCAGCAAAAAGCCAGCAGTTGCTGGCTTTTGTATCAGCAATTAATTTTGTAACACTGAAATATCTGCAGTATTAAGGAATAACTTACTTAACTGACCAAGTAGTGCTAAACGATTGGCTTTAACCGCTTCATCGTCCGCCATTACCATAACATTATCAAAGAAGTTATCTACTGCTTCACGTAAACTTGCTAAACGCGTCAGTGCAGTTTGATAATCACCTTCAGCGTAAACAGGTGCAAGCTCAGCAGTTAACGCAGCAACTTGTGCAGCCAATGTTTGCTCAGCTTCTTCTTGCAGGAGTGAGCTCTCCACCGCAGCTTCTGACGCGACGTTATTCTTCGCTAAAATGTTGTTTACACGCTTATTGGCAGCGGCTAACGCTTCGGCTTCCGCCAACGTTCTAAAGTGACTAACCGCTTTTACTCGGCGATCAAAATCAACTGGGCTCGTTGGACGTCTTGCAAGTACTGCTTGGATCACATCCACGCTGATACCTTCATCTTGGTACCAGGCACGGAAACGGCCTAACATAAACTCAACCACTTCATCGGCAACGTTTGCATTGCTTAGCTTATCACCGAATAACGTCATTGCTTTGGCAACGATATCCTGAATGTCTAATGGTAGTTCTTTTTCCACCATAATACGCAATGCGCCAATGGCAGCACGACGCAGTGCAAACGGGTCTTTATCGCCTTTTGGTGTCTGGCCGATACCAAAGATGCCAACCAGAGTATCAAACTTATCCGCAAGCGCCACGGCAAAACTGATTGGGTTAGACGGTAGATTATCACCAGCAAAACGCGGCATATATTGCTCATTTTGTGCTAGTGCAACTTCTTCCGCTTCACCATCAATGCGCGCGTAATGCATACCCATGACGCCCTGAACGTCAGTAAATTCCATGACCATTTCAGTCATAAGATCAGTTTTACTTAGTAAACCTGCACGCTCTGCTAGTGCTTTATCAGCGCCAAGCTGTTCAGCAATAAAACCAGCCAGTGCCGAGATACGCTCTGACTTATCTTTTAGTGTGCCAAGCTGCTTCTGAAATAACACTGAATCAAGTGACTCAAGACGACTTTCCAGCGTTTTCTTCTTATCCGTTTCAAAGAAGAACTGGGCATCAGCCAGACGTGGGCGAACTACCTTCTCATTACCCGAGATCACCACGCTTGGATCTTTACTTTCAATGTTAGAAACAAACAAGAACTTGTTGATCAAGTTGCCTTGCTTATCTAACAGTGGAAAGTACTTTTGGTCGTCTTTCATAGTGTAGATAAGTGCTTCATCAGGCACCTGCAAGAAGGCTTCTTCAAACGAGGCAACTAAAGTTACTGGCCACTCTACTAGTGACGTAACTTCTTCTAGAAGATCTTCATCCATCGCGACTTGCGCGCCGAGCTTTTCAGCTTCAGCTTCAATTTGGCCACGAATTAACGCTTTACGTGCTTCATAATCCGCAATAACGTATGCGCCTTTTAGCACTGCATGGCTATCATCAGCATGTTCAACACGAACACGCTCAGGGTGATGGAAGCGATGTCCTTGCAGCTCATTGCTGATAGCTTTACCTAGCACTTCACCTTCAACTTGTTGACTACCAAGTAGTGCAGCCACAGTATGCACAGGACGGATAAATTGCGTCTTGTTCGCACCCCAGCGCATCGGCTTTGGAATAGGTAACTTAGCCAATGCTTTGTTGATCACATCGCTTAATAAGGCTAAGGTCTGTTGCCCTTCTACTTTTGCTTTATGTAGCAGCCAAGTACCCTTGTCAGTTTCTAAACGCTCAGCATCATTAATATCAATACCACAACCACGAGCCCAACCTAGCGCCGCTTTAGTCGCGTTACCATCGGCGTCAAATGCCGCCTGAATAGCTGGACCACGCTTTTCAACCACTTTGTCGGCCTGTTGCGTTTGTAATGCTTTAACTTGAATACCTAAGCGACGAGGTGATGCATACCAGCTCACACCTTCATGGCTAAGCTCCAATGCTTCTAGCTCTTGCCTAGTATTTTCTGCGAATGACTCAGCAAGGTTGCGTAACGCCTTTGGTGGTAGCTCTTCAGTACCAATTTCTACGAGTAAGTTTTCAGTCGACATTATTTATCCTTACAAAGCGGGAAGCCAAGTGCTTCACGTGCATCATAGTAAGCCTGTGCACAGGCTTTTGATAAAGCACGAACTCTTAATATATAGCGCTGACGCTCAGTTACTGAGATAGCGTGACGTGCGTCTAACAGGTTAAATGCATGAGATGCCTTCATTACCTGCTCATAAGCTGGCAATGGAAGTCCCGCTTCGATTAGTTTTTCGCTTTCTTTTTCACATTGGTCAAACTGCTTGAATAATGCCTCTACATCCGCATATTCAAAGTTGTATGTCGACTGTTCGATTTCGTTTTGCATGAACACGTCACCATAAGTTACGCGCCCCATCGGACCATCAGTCCAAACGAGATCATAAATGCTATCTACACCTTGTATATACATTGCAAGGCGCTCTAAACCATAAGTAATTTCACCCGTTACCGGTGAGCATTCAATACCGCCAACTTGCTGGAAGTAAGTAAACTGAGTCACTTCCATGCCATTCAACCATACTTCCCAACCTAATCCCCAAGCACCTAGCGTTGGTGACTCCCAGTTGTCTTCAACAAAGCGCACTTCGTGCGTTAATGTATCAATGCCCAACGCTTCTAAAGAGCCTAGGTAGAGCTCCTGAATATTCTCAGGCGATGGCTTCAATACAACTTGGAATTGGTAATAATGCTGAAGACGGTTAGGGTTTTCACCATAGCGACCATCTGTCGGGCGGCGACAAGGTTGTACGTATGCGCTCGACATTGGCTCAGGACCAATGGACTTAAGGAAGGTCATCGGGTGGAATGTACCCGCACCAACTTCCATATCTAAAGGTTGAGCTACAACACAGCCTTGCTGCGCCCAGTAATCCTGTAAAGCCAGGATCAAACCTTGGAAGGTTTTGATATCGTATTTTTGCATAGTTGGCTTATTTTTATCTGGTACTTATCGTATGTAAACGCCTACAGTAATTTGGCGCTCACGCTAGATTCAATGATTGAAAATTATGCTCAGTATACCGCGAGCGCAGGAGGGTTTTAAGCTTTAAAGCATAAAAAAAGGAGGGAAAATCCCTCCTTTTTACTAGATGTTTGAGTTTACACGTCTAAGTTAACAACTCTCAGTGCATTTGTTTCGATAAACTCTCGACGAGGTTCAACTTGGTCACCCATCAAGGTTGCAAACAATTGGTCTGCAGCAATGGCATCTTCAATAGTCACACGTAGCATACGGCGAGCACCTGGATCCATCGTTGTTTCCCAAAGTTGGTCAGGGTTCATCTCACCCAATCCTTTATAGCGTTGTGTATACAAGCCACGCTTAGATTCTGATATAAGCCATTCAAGACCAGCCTCAAAATATTCGATTGCTTGAGTCTTCTCACCACGCTGTACGTAACCGCCTTCGCTGATCAAACTACCAATCTGACGACCCGTGTTCGCAATGCGAACATAATCTTTAGATGTAATAAAGTCGAAGTTCAAAGTATGCGCTTTATCAACACCGTGCTGACGAATATTGATCACCGGATAATACATATGGCGCTCTTCATCAAATGCAACTTCTGCGTTGAAGATAGTGGCGTCTTCGTCTTTCTTCACAAGATCAGCAACCAAGTTTTCAGTCCACGCCGTTACTTTTGCTTCATCAGATAAGTCTGACTCGGTTAGCTCTGGATGATAAAGCAAACGGTTCATGATTGAAGACGGATACTTACGCTTTAAACGCTCAATGATATCTATCGTATTCTGATAATCATGTACTAGGTTTTCTAGTCTGTTACCAGTAATTGGCTCTGCACCTTCCGACGGATATAGTGATGCTTCGTTTAAAGCTAATGTCGTTAAATATGAAGTTAGCGCATTATCATCTTTAATATAACGTTCTTGCTTACCCTTCTTCACTTTGTATAGTGGTGGCTGAGCAATATAGACGTAACCGCGTTCGATGATCTCTGGCATTTGACGATAGAAGAAAGTCAGTAGTAGCGTACGAATGTGCGAACCATCCACGTCCGCATCGGTCATGATGATGATGCGGTGATATCTTAGCTTTTCAGGGTTATATTCATCACGACCAATACCGCAACCTAATGCAGTAATTAGTGTTGCCACTTCCTGAGAAGAAAGCATCTTATCAAAGCGTGCTTTTTCTACGTTCAGGATTTTACCTTTGAGCGGCAGAATTGCTTGGTTCTTACGGTTACGACCTTGCTTAGCAGAACCACCCGCCGAGTCACCCTCCACTATATATAGTTCAGAAAGTGCAGGATCTCGTTCTTGGCAGTCAGCGAGTTTACCCGGTAGACCAGCTAAATCCATAACGCCTTTACGACGGGTCATTTCACGTGCTTTACGTGCAGCTTCACGCGCGCGCGCAGCATCAACGATTTTGTTTACAACGGTTTTTGCATCGCCTGGGTTTTCTAGCAAGAATTCAGTTAGCTTTTCAGCCATCATTTGCTCAACAGCCCCTTTCACTTCACTAGAAACGAGCTTATCTTTTGTCTGTGAAGAGAACTTAGGATCAGGAACTTTAACACTAACAACAGCAGTCAAACCTTCACGGGCATCGTCACCCGTAGCACTGGTTTTATACTTTTTATTAAAGCCTTCTTTTTCCATATAGGTGTTAAGCGTACGCGTAAGTGCTGCACGGAAACCCGCTAAGTGAGTACCACCATCGCGTTGAGGAATGTTATTGGTAAAACAGTAGATGTTTTCTTGGAAACCATCATTCCATTGCATTGAGACTTCTACGCTAATGCCATCGTCACGTTCCGTCGAAAAGTGGAAAACACTTTGATGAACTGGTGTCTTCTTACGATTTAGATACGCAACGAATGCTTGAATACCGCCTTCGTATTTGAAGTGATCTTGTTTATTCTCTTCGCGCTCATCATTCAAAATGATGCTCACACCAGAGTTAAGGAAAGATAGTTCACGTAGGCGCTTGGCTAGAATATCGTAGTGGAAATTTGTATCTGAGAACGTTTCAGCACTTGGCCAGAATCTCAATTCTGTACCAGTAGATTCCGCTTCACCGATAACACCTAACGGCGCATCTGGAACACCCATAGTGTATTTTTGCTGATGCACTTTGCCATCACGGCGGATTGTTAATTGTAGTTTTTCAGAAAGTGCATTTACAACAGAAACACCTACACCGTGCAAACCGCCAGATACTTTATATGAGTTATCATCAAATTTACCACCGGCATGTAGTACAGTCATGATAACTTCCGCCGCAGAGACCCCTTCTTCTTCGTGAATTGAAGTTGGGATACCACGACCATTATCTCGAACAGATACAGAGCCATCGGTATGAATTGTTACGAAAATATCGTCACAATATCCTGCTAGTGCTTCGTCGATTGAGTTATCAACGACCTCAAACACCATGTGATGTAAACCAGTACCATCGTCTGTGTCACCGATATACATTCCCGGACGCTTTCTTACAGCATCCAATCCTTTAAGTACTTTAATACTCGACGAATCGTAATTTTCCGACATGGTTTCTTCCAATTATTTTGTTATTAAGCTGCCATGTTCCACGTGGAACATTTTAATTTCACGTTCCATTGGTTCAATAACGGCGGCAATACTTTCTGGAGTAATAGCAGTGATAAACAGCTGTGACTGACATTGCGCCAATAGACGCGATACTGCCACCTTAGTATCTTCACTAAGCTCCGAAGGTAAATCATCAATAAGCAGTATTGACTGCTTATTACTCTCTTGGTCAATCAAACTGTTTTGCATTACTTTAAGTGCATACAGTAATAACTTGAGTTGACCACGAGAAAAAATATGTTCTACGCTGTTTCCTTGAGTATAAAAGTTAAAGTCAGCCTTATGCGGCCCTTTACTTGTATAGCCAAGTTTTACATCTCGCTCTAACTGATTTGTTAATACCTCAGCTAGTTCCCCCTTCCAGCCCGCTTGAAAGCGAATTTCAAGGCCTTTAAAGATAGGGCTTATATCCCCTATCTTATCAAAAAAATGCGTCTGAAACCTACCTATATAAGCCTCTCTAAACATATTTATTTGCTCAGCAAGGCGCACAAACTCCTTATCCCAATAACTTAGCTGGGATTGGAGATCTCTCGGTTTAGATTTCAATAAAGCGTTACGTTGCTTGAGCACCTGATTGAACATTTTCCATGTGGAATAAAACTGATGTTCCACGTGGAACACACCTAAATCAAGAAACTTACGACGCTCTTTTGGACCACCAAAAAACAGTTCATAACTTTCTGGTGTAATAACTTGAACAGGTAAAACCTGTGCTAATTCTGCCACTTTCCGGCTTGCCTGCCCCTGAATTCGAAGCTTAGTTTCACCACTGGTATATTTACTAATGCCAAGCGGTATAGACAAGTTATGTAGTTGTTTTTTAGCATGAACAACGCAATGAGAAGCCTCATGCTTGATCATTAATTTTTGCAGGTTGGTACGGAAAGATTTACCACTGGAGAGAAAGTAAATGGCTTCGAGCAGACTGGTTTTACCGCTACCATTTTCACCGAGAATGACATTAACGGCATTGCTAGGTGAAAGCGCCATCGCCTCAATGTTTCGAAACGCATTGAGGCTAAGGTGAGTTAAACTCATAACTCTATAAACGCATCGGCATAACTACATACATTGCATGTTCGTCACCAGCGGCTTCAATAAGCGCACTGCTGTTCGCATCAGAAAGCGTAAATTGCACATCTTCAGACTTTATTGTATTTAACACGTCTAATAAGTAAGAAACGTTAAAACCAACTTCAAGATCATCACCTTGGTAACCTACCTCAACAATTTCTTCAGCTTGCTCCTGCTCTGGGTTATTGGCACTAATTTTTAATTGTCCATTACTCAGATTCAATCGCACGCCACGAAACTTCTCGTTAGAAAGAATAGATACACGCTGAAATGCACTACGTAGCCAATCGCGATTTGCGGTAACCAACTTGTCCCCACCACGAGGTAATACGCGACGATAATCAGGGAATCGGCCATCCACTAGCTTACTCGTGAAAGTAAATTCGCTGTCGATGATGCGCACATGATTAGCGCCAAATTGAATGGTGATAGTTTCATCATCCGCAGGCAGTAAGCGCATGATCTCTTGCACGCCCTTACGAGGAATGATCAATTGACGTTGTGTTTGCAATGACTCAGGTAATTTTTGCTGCGCAATTGCCAAACGGTGACCGTCAGTAGCTACCGTTTTAATTTCACTATTATCTACTTCGAACGACATACCATTTAAATAGTAACGTACGTCTTGGTTAGCCATAGAGAAATGCGTTGCTTCTAGCAATTTTCTAAGCTCTAAACGCGTTATGGCAAACTCAACCTCACCGTCCCACTCTTCAAGATTAGGGAAGTCTTCAGCGGCTAAGGTTGTCAATGAAAAGCGACTTTGACCGCTAGTCAGTAGCAATTGATGCTCTTGGCTACTCAGCACTAAATCCGAGTTATCAGGCAAGCTCTTACAAATATCTAGGAGCTTTTTCGCCGGTAAAGTGATCTTGGCGTCTGGCACATTTGTTTCAAGGGCAACAGATGCAACAAGCTCTATCTCTAAATCTGTACCTGTCATATGTAGTGCACCATTTTTCACTTCTAGCAATACATTAGACAAAATAGGCAGTGTATGTTTGCGCTCAATGGCACCCGACACCTGTACCAGTGGCTTTAAAAATAGTTCTCTTGGAATCGTTATTTGCATCATTTAACCCTTAAGAAGACAGCGTTCTAATTAAGTTTTGATAATCTTCTTTTACCTCATGACTTTCATCACGAAGTGCTTTTACTTTTCTACACGCGTGTAACACGGTGGTATGGTCGCGGCCACCAAATGCATCACCAATTTCTGGTAAGCTATGGTTTGTAAGCTCTTTAGACAATGCCATGGCAACTTGTCTTGGCCTTGCAACTGAACGGCTACGACGTTTTGACAATAAGTCAGAAACACGAATTCGATAATATTCCGCCACGGTGCGCTGGATATTATCGATGGTAACGAGTTTGTCTTGTAACGCTAATAAGTCGCGTAGCGCTTCTTTAACAAAATCGATAGAAATTGGACGACCAGTGAAATTGGCATTAGCAATTACGCGATTTAACGCACCTTCTAACTCTCGCACATTAGAGCGTAATTTCTTAGCAATAAAAAAGGCAACTTCGTGTGGCAAATTAATATTACTTTGCTGCGCTTTCTTCATTAAGATAGCAACGCGAGTCTCTAATTCTGGTGGCTCAATAGCAATAGTTAACCCCCAACCAAAACGCGACTTCAGTCGGTCCTCAACCCCTTCTATTTCTTTAGGGTAACGGTCAGAAGTTAAAATAATCTGTTGATTGCCTTCAAGCAGCGCATTAAAAGTATGGAAGAATTCTTCTTGCGAACGCTCTTTGTTTGCAAAGAATTGGATATCATCAATCATCAATGCATCAACGCTACGGTAGTAACGCTTGAATTCTTCAATGGCATTATTTTGTAGGGCTTTAACCATGTCCTGCACAAAACGCTCTGAATGCATATAAACGATTTTTGCATCCGGTTTTTGTTCAAGAATACCATTGCCCACGGCGTGTAATAGGTGTGTCTTACCTAAACCAGTTCCACCATAAATAAATACCGGGTTAAATGCAGAGCCTGGATTATCTGCAACTTGCGTTGCAGCGGCTTTTGCCAACTGGTTAGATTTACCTTCTACAAAGTTATCAAAGGTATAATTCTCTTTAATATTAGCCTTGTGCGAAGATTTAGGAGCAGGCTCGACCTTTTCCGCCATCTTTGGCTGCGTGCCTTGCAACATCGACGTGTTATCGGCTGCATGGCCTACACTTGTGGCTTTTCCGTTAGATACACTCGGTTGAGTTGCTAATACAGGTTTGCTGCCCACATCAAAATGCAACTCTGGCGCTTCATCACCACAGATCTCAATTAGCAGTTCATTGATGCGGTGGAGATACTTTTCTCGTACCCAATCTAATACAAAACGATTTGGCGCATAGATAGTTAGCGTATCATCAGTACTTTCTGCCTGTAGTGGTCTTACCCACATGCTAAATTGCTGAGATGGCAATTCATCTTGCAAAACATATAAACAACTTTGCCAAACCGACAGATACAC